>JBAXMC010000039.1:0-12946 GCA_037134495.1 Myxococcaceae bacterium | reverse complement strand
GATTTACTTAAACAGGCCAGTTGTTTTTCTCCAGATGTTCTAAAATCAGCCTTAGGTGAGGATTTTTCAAAGTTTCTAAAACCGGTAGGTTTTACAGACAAAGCCAAAAAAGTCGTTTTGATAGAAGTTCAATCTTCATCGATTGCTCATGAAATGTCTTTTAGAAAGCCAGAAATTTTAAGGCGTCTTAAAAAACTGAAAGAGTTTGAACAGGTGACAGACATTAGGTTCTCAACTGTTTTTTAATTTCCATGCATGCATGTAAAGCATAAAGTGTTACTTAACGCTTTGCAGGCATCTAAAGTCGGCCCTTCAGGCCTTGCAATTGCGGGAGTGGACTGTGGGGGCGGCTTCGCGTGCATTCAACCCAGCCCTACGCAATTCGCTGCGCGTCTTGCTATGACTGGGCTATTCAGTATTTCAGCTACTTCGTAGCCTTGTGTTTTGATGATTTGATATTAAGACTTTAAACGAAGATAGGGATTAAGATAGAGAACCTTTGTTTTTAGAAGGAAATTTAAATACTAAGTTAAGGCTACGAAGTAGCTGAAATACTGAATAGCCCAGCCACGGCGGACGTGCGAAGCACGCGCTTGGGACTGGGTTAAATCAGCCATCTAAATCAACGAAGATCGAGCGCGCTCCACAGAATGGACGCCTTTAATGGCTTCCAGCATTTTAAGAACACGCTTTAATTGCTCTAAATCAGTGATGCCGCATTTGAACGTATTCACGGCCTGACCGTTGCCAAAAGTTTTACAGTTGGCTTCTGAAATATTAATATTCGATTTGCTAAACACAGCTGAAATAGCTGCAAGCATGCCTTCCCGGTCATCTGTGAGGACTTTGATAAAGATGGGCCTAAGAAGCGCTGCTTGGTCGTTCCAACTGACATCAATTCGGCGTTCGCTGTCTAACTCAAGCACTTTTGGACAGCTGCTTCTGTGGATTGTGAGACCACGTCCTCGTGTGATAAAGCCAACAACAGGATCGCCCTTGATCGGCATGCAACAACGAGCATAGTGGACAAGTACGTGTTCGATACCTTCGACTTTAATACCGCCAGTGCTCTTTTTGGCAAAACGGTCGATGAGCTGACCTAAGCGACTTTTCGGGGCCTCTGGGGCTGCTTTTTCAAGCTGTTCTGAAGGCAGGATCTTTTGGAGCAGCGTTTTGGGTTCTATTTTTCCATAGCCCACAGCGCTGTAGCCATCGTGTTTCAGAAACTCCAGAAAAGCTTCGTGTTTGACCCATTTTTGTAAGCTGGTTCCGTAACGCCTGAACTCTTTTTCGAGCAATTCACGACCGATTTCTTCACTTTTTTCATGCTCTTGTTGTTTGAGCGTGTTGCGTATGCGGGTCCGTGCACGCGATGTTTTAACAAATTCAAGCCAGGAGCGATTGGGATGCTGATTTTTTTGAGTGATAATCTCACAAGTATCGCCGCTGTCTAAAACATGTTTTAAAGGAGCAATCTGATTGTTTACCCGTGCTGAGATACAGTGCATGCCAATGTCTGAATGAATCGCGAAAGCAAAGTCTAAAACAGTAGCATCGCGGGGAAGTTCAATGACATCGCCTTTGGGGGTGAAAACATAGACTTCTTCTGAAAACAAATCGACTTTGACTGAGTCCAAGAACTCATTGGGGTCTCTAAGTTCTCGCTGCCAATTCATAAGCTGTCTGAGCCATAAAAAGCCTCGGTCAGCTACTTCGTTGACTTGGATGGGTTGACTTGCGTTTTCTTTGTATTTCCAATGCGCTGCAATGCCAGATTCGGCGACATGATGCATGTCAAAAGTTCGGATCTGAACTTCGATGCGTTCCCCTTTGGGTCCCATCAAAGTTGTATGCAAGCTGCGGTACCCATTGGGCTTGGGCATGGCTATGTAATCTTTGAATTTTCCCGGCACAGGGCGCCAAATTGTATGAATTGCCCCGAGTGCTTCGTAGCATTGGCTGATTGAATTCACGAGAACCCTAAAAGCAATTAAGTCGTGAATATCTTCGAAAGCCAATTTTTTGTCGACCATCTTTCGATAGATGGACCATAAATGCTTAGGACGCCCTGAAACTTCAAAGCCTTCCATGGAATTTTCGGTTAAAGCTTTGGTGATTTCACTGGAAATCTCAACGATAAAGCGTCCGCGTTCTTTCTTGGTTTTACCGACTTTTTCTTTGAGTTCTTGGTAGTCAAGAGGTCTTAAATATTTGAAACTTAAGTCTTCAAGTTCAACTTTGATCCAACCGATACCTAGGCGATTCGCAAGAGGCGCATAGATTTCGAGTGTTTCTTCTGCGATCAGCTCTTGTTTTTCGGGCTTCATGTACTGAAGCGTGCGCATGTTATGCAAACGATCGGCTAATTTGACCAACAAGACTCGGATGTCTTTAGACATAGCCACGAGCATTTTTCTAAAATTCTCGGCCATCTTTTCTTCGGTGCTTTTAAATTGCACCTGAGAAAGTTTGGTGACTCCGTCTACAAGATTAGCAATGTCTTTGCCAAAAAGCTGTTCAATGTCTTCCAGTGTAGCCAGGGTGTCTTCGACAGTATCATGCAATAAACCTGTGCAAATACTGGCTTCATCGAGCTTTAATTCTGCTAAAATCTTAGCGACTTCCATGGGGTGACTTAAATAAGGCTCACCACTTTTTCGCATTTGACCTGCGTGGACTTTAGCGCAGTAAACATAAGCTTTTTGGATTAAGTCCAGATCTGCCCCAGGATGATAACTTTTGATGATGTCGAAAATATCACTGAGGCGAATCATGAAGGGTTATGATAGCATATCGTTCTCGATAATCATACTCAAACCCTGACCGACACCGACACACAAAGTTGCTAAACCTAATTTCTTTCGGGTTCTTTTGAGATTGTAAAGCAAAGTCGTTGCAATGCGAGCCCCAGAGCACCCCAGTGGGTGCCCGAGTGCCAAAGCTCCGCCAGAAATATTGACTTTTGAGGGGTCTAAATTTAGCTCTTTGATCACAGCCAAAGCTTGAACTGCAAACGCTTCGTTGAGTTCTATTAAATCGAGATCTTCTGGTTTGAGACCCAGCTTTTTGAGTAATTTTTGAGTAGAATAAACAGGCCCCAGGCCCATGAATCTTGGGTCTAAGCCTGCAGAAGCTGCTCCTAGAATGCGACCTAATGGTTTTAAATTATTTTTCTGAGCATAATTCTGTGAAGCTAATACAAGAGCCGCAGCACCATCATTCAGGCCAGAGCTGTTACCCGCTGTGACGGAGCCATTTTCGCGAAATATTGCTTTAAGCTTCCCGAGTTTTTCTAGGTTTGTATCGGCTCTGGGGCTTTCATCTTGAGTAAGCTCAGGAAGTTTGAAAACCTCAGCGTTAAAATAATTATTTTTTTGAGCAAAAACAGCTTTCTGGTGGCTTTCTAAAACAAACAAGTCTTGTTCTAAACGCGAAATTTGATATTTCTGTGCAATATTTTCAGCTGTTTCTCCCATGGATTCTAAAGGAAAACGCTTGGCTAACTCAGGGTTAGGAAGATACCAGCCAAAAAAAGGCGCTCTCGACATGCTTTCAACACCGCCAGTCAAAACAACTTCGGCATCGCTTGTTTTAATCATGCGACTGGCTTGACTGATGGCTTCTAAACCAGAAGCACACAGCCGATTAACGGTGACTGCTGGAACGCTGTCTGGGAAACCTGCTAATAGAACACTCATGCGCGCGATATTTCTATTGTCTTCACCAGCTTGATTCGCGCAACCTGCGAAACATTCGTCTATCTGAGTAGGCAAGATCTGAGCTTTTGAGACGGCTTCTTTGAATGCGCTAGCCAGGAGATCATCTGGCCGAATGTTAGAAAGAGCACCTTTGTGCTTCCCGATTGGCGTACGACAGGCGCTTAAGATCACAGGCTCCATTGACAAGTCCTCTTTTTTGAGGTTGTATACCACGATTATGGTTGTTATTCGATTAACTCGTCGTGGTGCTAAAAATCGTCCGTTTTACGGTGTGATGGTCGCTGACCGTCGCATGCCTCGTGATGGCCGTTTTCTTGAACAAGTGGGCACTTATGATCCAAGAGCAGACAAAGCTCCTATTAACTTGAAACTCGATCGGATCGAACACTGGCAAAAAAATGGTGCTCAGGCTTCTGAGACCGTAAGCCATTTGATTAAGCGTTTCCGTGCTATTCAACCTGTTGCTTAAACAGTGAAAAAGCTCGTTGAATATTTGGTCACTTCATTGGTGGACAGCCCTGGTGAAGTGAAAATCGAAGAAAAAATTACAGATCAGAATATTGTGTATGCCATTCATGTGCCGCGTTCTGACCTAGGTAAAGTCATTGGTAAAAAAGGCAGAACAGCTAAGGCTATGCGAATTTTGGTGTCTGCACTTGCTGCTCAGCAAAATAAAAACATCAGTCTTGAGATTGTAGACCCCGCTGAACCTGCTGCGCCCACAGAGGCAATACGACATGAGTCAGCTCACACCTGATTGGGTTATTCTAGGGTACTTAACCAGTGCTCATGGAATCAAAGGTGCACTCAGTTACAAGCTATTGCATGCAGATAGTGATTGTTTGCGAGAAGGGCTTGAGATTGCTCTTGTTTCCCCTAGATGGGTGAAACGCATCAAAATTAACCAAATTTTATCTGCCGATCGCTTGATGCTTATGGGCATTCATGATCGAACAGAGGCTGAAAAACTAGCCAAGACAGAGATCTGGGTGCGCAGAGTAGATTTCCAAGAATTGCCTGAAGACGAAGTCTATTTGGCGGACTTGATTGGTTTCGACGCTTTTGATTTAGAAAACAAATCTATGGGCCAAGTTACAGGTTTTTCTGATAATCGAGCACAAATTTTGGTTGAAATCGATCACAAAACGCTGATCCCCTTTGTGAAACCTATTTTGGTCAAAATAGACGAACAAAATAAGAAAATTATTTTGGATTTTCACGATGCAGATTAGTTTTGTGTCTTTGTTCCCTGAAAGCACGCGTTCTGTGATCGCTGCGTCTATTATTGGCCGTGCTGTGCAGTCAGGAATCTTAAAAATCAACGAAGTTCAGATCCGTGATTTTGCCACAGATAAGCACAAGACAGTCGATGATACGCCTTGTGGGGGTGGCCCAGGCCAGATCATGAAAGTCGATGTGGTTGTTTCGGCTCTACGGTCTGTTCTTTCTGATGTAAAAACTCGAGTTATCTTAACCGACCCTGCAGCCAAAAAATTCAAACAAGCTGACGCGAAGCGTTTGGCAGAATATGACCACCTGGTCTTTGTCTGTGGTCGTTATGAAGGCATCGATGCGCGCATAGAGCACTATGTAGACGAAGCTTTCTCTATTGGTGACTATGTCTTAACCGGTGGAGAGCTGCCGGCTTTGGTGATGCTGGATGCCACGGTGCGCCACATACCCGGAGTACTTGGTAATCCAAACTCTCTTTTAGAAGAAAGTCACGAAGCAGACTCTGTTGAGTATCGCCAATATACTAGGCCAATTGAATTTGAAGGACACGCTGTGCCTGAAGTCCTACTCAGCGGCGACCATGCAAAGGTTCAGGCCTTCCGATTTGAAGAGCAACGCTTGCGAGGTCTTCACGGATCCTTTCCCAGTTAATCACTTCGTAAGCTTCTACCCAGGTACGATACCGTTTTGAATAAGGGCGTATGTGCTGGTCGTAAATTTTCTCTAAAGGGCTTCTGTGAAGGATATTAAGGGTGTCTTTGTAAGGGCTCATGATGCGCGCCCACTCGTTTTGAGTCAGTTCAAACTTGCCGACCGTATTAGCGAGCATGAGTCTGATGATCTGAGTCAAATACTTGTCCGCACTGACTTTTAGTCTTGAATCAAGCGCTTTGTTTGCGAGTGCTTGTTTTTCAAATACACAAATAACATCCCTGGGGCTTAAGTTTCTTAAAAAAGCGTATTCTTCATGTGACATTTTTTGTTGGCAGCGAGGTTCAGCGGCCCAAGGGTCGTAATACTGGCATTCGCCGTCTTCACCAACAAAATCGTCTCCGCTGTCAATTAAAAATAATTTTTTGGAGCTTGCGCAATATAAAATATTTCCCAAATGAGCATCTGTGCTGCCGGAAATAAACCGAAAGTTCAGTTTTTCCCATTCGTGTTGTGGAATCCTGGCGCGATCTGCCGGAGTCATATCAGCTAATGACTGAGCATGAGGGACGAATTGTTGAAGAGAGCCTAATTCTGTGCCTTCAAAAGCAGGGTGTGTTAAGCGAATCAGCATGGTTTGGGGAATTCCGTAATGGTGCCCAAATGCCATAGAATCTAGCCCGTAAGCGAGAACTTCATTGCCTGCGCCCTGACCAGGCAAAATGCTGTTTCTAAACTGAACATTATGAGCCGCATCTAATCTGTGATTTTTAGGTCCACCGGCTTCCATGTTCATGGGTTTGAAAATAGCGGCCCGCTCTCCATCGAGGTTGCACAAGAAAAAAGAGCCGTTGACACCTGATTTGGTTGCAACGGGAGGGAATTGTCGCAGGGCTAATTGGAAGTTTTGCTCGATTGTTTGAGTCTGCGGTGGCTGAGGAACATGAGTGATCCACTTTGGGGGGTTAGAATCGGAGCTGAAAATATCCGAAACTTTTTGAGTAAACCGTTCCCACAAAGTAGGCGTTCTGTAAGTCGGAGCGTAGGCTTGAATCGCGGGCATGCTTGGACTATCGCCATTCGTACAAATTTGGATCCATCTCTTGATTAAAATAGAACTCTTTGAAGGCTTTCAAAAATTCTGGGTCATCTAAATAGACCCGTTTTTTTCCTGAAAATTCGCTTTGAAGCGCTGTTGGGACAATGATTCCAAAGTCTGTCATGGCTTTTTGAAAGATGGGATCTGCAAATAGATCTTGTTGGGTTTGAATATGAATCAGTTTCATGTCACTAAAAACAGATGCGAAACTATTTGGATTTCCTAAAACACATTTTAGATCACGGACAAAAAAAGTCTGACCGCACGGGTACGGGTACCACAAGTGTTTTTGGGTATCAAATGCGTTTCGATCTGCAGGCTGGTTTTCCGCTTGTAACGACGAAGGAATGCCACACGAAGTCGATTATTCACGAGCTCTTATGGTTTTTAAAGGGCGATACAAACACGGCTTATCTCAAACAAAACGGTGTTCGAATTTGGGATGAGTGGGCCGATCAAGAGGGAAATTTGGGTCCTGTTTATGGCAAACAATGGCGGAATTTTGGCGGTGTTGATCAGATCACTTGGGTTTTAAACGAGATCAAAAAAAATCCTGACTCTAGACGTCTAATGGTTTCAGCTTGGAATCCGGGTGAGTTAAACCAAATGGCCCTGGCGCCTTGTCATGCTTTGTTTCAGTTTTATGTCTGCAATGGCAAGCTATCTTGTCAGCTTTATCAGCGCAGCGCCGATGCTTTTTTGGGTGTGCCGTTTAATATTGCTTCGTATGCGTTGCTCACGCACATGGTCGCTCAAGTGTGCGATCTGGGAGTTGGAGAGTTTGTGCACACTTTCGGAGATGCGCATGTTTATTCAAATCACGAAGAGCAAGTTGCGATTCAATTAAGCAGGACGCCGTATGGATTGCCTGTTTTAAAACTCAACCCAGAGATTAAAAATTTGTTTGATTTCAAATACGAAGATATCAAGATAGAAAACTATCAGCATCATCCGAAGTTATCTGCACCGGTGGCGATATGAGAAAAATCACGATTATCGCAGCCATGGACAAAAACAAAGCCATTGGGTACCAGGGCCGTTTGCCTTGGAGACTAACAGAAGAGCTCGCTCATTTTAAACGCATGACAATGGGTAAGCCGGTGATCATGGGTCGTAAGACGTTTGATTCTTTGGGGGGTAAAACACTGCCAGGCCGAGAAATTTTGGTTGTTTCACGCTCAGGTTTGTCTTTGCAGGCAGCTTTGGCTCAAACCCAAGACACTGCGGAAGTCATGATTGCAGGTGGGGGCGAAATTTTTAAAGAATGCTTGCCGCTGGCCACACACATGATTCTGTCGTTTATAGACGGTGAATACAAAGGGGATGTCTTTTTTCCTGAATATGACGAAGAACCTCACCCCCGGCCCCTCTCCACCCAGTGGAGAGGGGTGAAGTCCAAATGGCACTTAGACAAAGAAGACAAACATGAGGGCTTTACAGTGAAGTATTATAGCCTCTCAAAGTTAGATTCATAGCCAAGGTCCCACAGGTTGCTGTAGCATGGGGATCGCTGGTCTTAGCTTCGAACGAAACACGCTCTAAGAGCTCTAAGAGTTCGTCTGTATTTTCAGGAACATGAACTGCCAGACTTCTTTCTATTTCGTCATAGCGCACCAATGTTGTTGAGCCGGATCTAATCGTTGAAAGTTTGGCAATATCAGGATCTAGGCAGTGATTTGTATGAAAATGAGCCTTGTCGATACCTGTTTGAACCACTTTTTTTTGTGTACCGCTGGTTTCGATGCCAAAAAAATCTTGCTTATCGGCAACAGAGTAGTGGTGGCCTGACCCTAGAGGGGCATTAAGGACTAAATCGCGACCTTCTTGAGCACTTTGTGCACGCAATACACGACGCACGAGAGCTGGCCAAATCAGGCCTATTTGGGCATCTAGGCTGCTTAAATTATTAATACACACACCGACACTGTGTTGATTGAATCCTGTGAGGCCTAAGCAGCCTGCTGCTGTGAGTATGATCGTTTCGTCTATTTCCAACAGCAAAACATGTGGCTTTGCCGAGGCGTGAATGTCCCAGGTTTGGCCCAAGAGATGCCCGGTTTTGCTGGGTACGAACACCATGGTGCAAGCCCCCAAATCGCGCATATCGGTGTAGTGATTTAAAATGGCGATTTCTTCAGGGGAAACACCGGAACCTTCAGCAATGCCTAGCAGTTCTGCGTATAAATCAGCGTCATAGTTTTCTAAAATAGGCAGATGCTTTTGGGCGAGTTCGAGCACTTGTTGCTTGGATTTAAACTGTGGCTCCGCAAGCATGAGTTCAAGCCTGATCTGGGCCATGGTTTTTACAGAGTCACGAAAAACCTCGCCGTGTTCGTGGCCGATTTCTTTAGGTGTCGTATTTTCGAAAGAGTAAAACTGCATTGGTGCCTCCAAAGCCAAATGAGTTAGACATAGCCACGTGAACAGGTTGTTCTCGGGCTTTACCGGGTACGTAATCTAAATCGCAGGCAGGGTCTGGATTTTCAAGATTGATCGTAGGTGGGATCTGGCTATGCATGAGGCTCATGATGCTAAACACGGCTTCAACGCCGCCGGCCGCGCCAAGCAAATGCCCAGTCATAGATTTTGTTGAGCTGATAGCTAGTCTAGAAGCATGTTTACCGAAAACAGCTTTGATGGCTTCTGTTTCACATAGGTCGTTATAATGCGTCGATGTGCCATGAGCGTTTATATAATCGACCTGATTCGGGGGTATAGAGGCCATATCGAGAGCTTGCTGCATGGCTCTTTGAGCGCCTTCGCCATGCTCAGCTGGAGCTGTAATATGGTGTGCGTCACTTGTAGAGCCGTAACCTGTGATTTCGGCTAAGATTTTAGCGCCGCGTTTTTGAGCATGTTCTAAGCTTTCAAGCACCAACATGCCAGCACCTTCACCCATGACAAAACCACAGCGTTTGGCGTCAAAAGGTCTGCTGGCTGCTTTGGGGTTGTCGTTATAGGTTTTACACAGAGCGTGCATGGCATCGAACCCAGCGACAGCTAGAGGGTGCAGAGCGCTTTCGGCGCCACCGGCAAGCATCAGATCAGACCGATTGTCCCGAATATGCATGAAAGCCTCGCCAATTGCGTGCGCACCGGATGAACAGGCGGAGACAGGAGCCCAGCTTGGGCCTCTCAGGTTATATTGAATGGCGAGGTGACCAGGTGCCAAATTGGCGATAATTGCTGGGATAAAAAGAGGGGAAACGCGATTAGGGCCTTTGGTTTTAAAAACTTCGTAAGAGTCTAAAAGGGCATGAATGCCCATGAGGCCTATGCCGACCAGGGTACCTGCGCGATTGCCGCTGATATCGTCAAGTTTGTCTGGTAAACCGGCTTGTCTCCAAGCTTGTATGCCGGCTGCGAGGCTTAATTGGATAAACCGGTCCATCCTGCGGATGTCTTTTTTCGGCTCGATCCAATCTTCGGGATTAAAATTTTTGACTTGTCCTGATATATGGACACCGAGTAGATTTTGCCATTCTGGAATAATCTCGATGCCGCTTTGCCCTTGGAGAAGGTTGCCAAAAGCTTGCTCGGGTGAATTACCGACCGGGCTTAAACAGCCTAGGCCAGTGACCACCACGCGTCGCATTACTGATGTGCCTTCACGTATTCAATCGTGTCTCCCACGGTGAGAATTTTTTCTGCTTCTTCGTCAGGGATTTCGGTTTCGAATTCTTCTTCCATGGCCATAATCAACTCAACAATATCCAGTGAGTCGGCGCCTAAGTCTTCAATAAATCTGGCTTCTGGTTTGACTTCGTCTTCTGATACGCCGAGCTGGTCAGCAATGATTGCTTTGATTCTAGATTCGATTTCCATCGGTTAAACTCCTAAAAAGACGTTCATAGCATAAGCTGGCTCAGGCACCAAATATTCGTTTCATTTTAAGCATTGACTGCAAACACTGTTTGCAGGAGATTTTTGTGCGAAGCCTATGAGAAGCGATCTGGGCTCTGCGGGTTCCCTGCTCCAAATTTCGCTCGACGTAAAAATATTTTTTCTCGGCGAGTGGTTTGTCTAAGTATACGATTTTCCTGTGTTTTTATTTTGGGTGTAACAAGCAAAAAACCCCGGGTTCATCACTTGCAAGAAGCAGGGAGAGGAGTTGCCCGGGGACAGTGACTGTACTATTGCTCAATTTCATGTAAAAATCAAGTCTAGTTATCGACATCCGCGTGAAGAAATTCAAGTAACTAAAATCATTGACGCTCGGTATGAACGTAGTTTATGGCAAAAATCGATCAAGAACATTTTTCCGTCAATGCCAAGAAGCCTTAGAACTCGTCATGTTATTTTAGCGCGAATCAATAGAACCAGAAAACTTAGAAACCGGGTTTTTCATTATGAGCCAATCTGGCATTTTGAAGATTTTGAAAAGCGACATGACGAAATTTTAGAGACGATTATGTGGATTAGTCCAGATGTGGAAACTCTTGTTCGCTCGAAAGATCGATTTCAAGAAATATTTCTCCGAAATCCCAATTAAAAAACCTTAAGAACTCTTAACTTGGACTGATGATTTGCAGAGTTAAGCGATCGCTTACCTGCCCCTGCCTCAAATTTCGCTCGACGTAAAAATATTTTTTCTCGGCGAGTGGTTTGTCTAAGTATACGATTTTCCTAGTGTCCTGACATTTTTCTGATTGTCGCTGGGAATAAATCGTGCATGTCCTGTAAAAAAAATCGAATCTTCACTTGAATCTCAATTTGACCCTGGAGTACGGTTTATAGAACTAGGAGGGGATTACCCCCTTCATATGGAGGCTATATATGACGATTTTAAGGAAGAGGCCGCTAACTGCGGTTGCTTTAGGAGCCCTCTTTGTGGGGGCAATTTCTTGCGCGAGCACAACATCTCCTTCGCAGGCTGCTTGCGGTACGCTTACCAGTGCGACTGACTGTGCCGCGAACAGCACATGTACCTGGAACGCTGCAACAACCACATGTACAACGACGCCAGTGACACCTGCACAAACGTGCCCAGGAGCGCAATCATTTAAAACTAAGGGATCTGACCTAGTTGGAACCGCTGGTTGTGCAAACGTTTTCAATGCTGATTTCACTGATACTACGAACATGCTTCCTTCTAACTCCATTACTGGTGTTGGAGATAACAATACTTTCGAGATCTTTGGTGCTTATGCTGCAAATCTTTTGCCCTCAATTGATAAAGTTGTAAACGTCCAATCGATTGTGCTGGATGCTCCAATAGCCAATGCCGATTTTAATACAATCACAAACATTGGATATACGTTCGCAAAGAACGGCGTTTCGAATTATACTTTCGATGACGTTTCAAAACTCAATGGTAAAACAATCACGACTGGACCAGGACAATCCTTGGGTCTTTCAACAGGCTCAAGCAATCTTGGTGCAGCAAGTGATGTTACCTGGGCTGCCTCTGCAAAGGATGCATCACTTACTTTGATTCTTAATGGTTACCAAGGTGACCCTAGTGCAACTCCTGCTGGACTGACTGTTAACGGTGCTGCTGCCGCAACAACTATGAATATTGTTTCATCAGTCGATGCGAATGCAATTGGAAGCTTTACGGGTCCAACAACTGTAACGAAACATGTTATCACTGGTGATCAAGGCTTCAAATATGTATTAGATACACCAGATGTAGCAGCTGTAACTACGATTGATGCAAGTGCTGCCACAGGTGGAGTCAAGGCTGACGTTTCAGGTGGAACAATTCCTGCTGCATTTGCTTTCAAAGGTGGCACAGGTGACGATACGTTGAGTCTTAAAATTGGTGCTTTGGCTTTGTTGACTAGTGGTTCACAGCTTACTTTCGGTGCTGGTACAGACAAATTGATTATTGCAGAAAAATCAACCTTAACTTCAGATCAAGCGACTAAAATCATTGCCGCTACCGGTCTTGAAGTGTTAGGCTTCTCGGGAAATACTTCGGGTGCAGATGCTACTTTCGTTCCAGGCATTACACACTTCTCTGTTGAAGCGGGAAACTTGAGCGAAACGTTTACAAACGTGGCAGCTGGTTCTATGTTCGATATCGATAACTCGACTGGTAACACTGGGACAATCAGTATTGCTGGTGCAACTCCTGTGACAGTGAATATCGATGCTAAAGATGCAGCATCGTCTGTTACCGTTACTGCTTTGACTTTCTTCTCTCCTCTGCTTAATCCAACGATTAACTCGCTAGGTGTTTCAAGTAGCGCTTCTGATGCCAACACGATCGCAGGATTGACTCAGCCTGCAGGAGGATCGG
>JBAXMC010000038.1:0-13465 GCA_037134495.1 Myxococcaceae bacterium | reverse complement strand
GGTCTATGCAGGTCTTCTATATCGACAGCGAGCTTCTCACCAACAAGACCCTAAGGAAATGCAAAAAGATCTCCTGGAAGCCCAAAAAGTTCTCGAACGCGTCAAAGCTAGAAACAAAGGAGCCTCTGAGAGCTAATGCATCTCTTTTCAAACACCGAAAACCTCTCCCGTCACGCTGCGCATGACGCCCTCTCCACCAAGTGGAGAAGGAAAGAACTCGGTCTTTTTCTTGTTCAAATTCCCCTCTCCACTTGGTGGAGAGGGGCCAGGGGAGAGGTCTCTAATGTTTGAGTCTTATTTTCTAAACCAAACAGCCTATTTTGAAACCGCTCGCAAACCACTTGGAATTGCCTTACTGGCACATGTTTTTGTCATCAGTCTCATTATTTTAGCTCCCTATCTAATCATCAAACAGATTGAAGCCCCTGTGTCTGCGATTTCTGTTTTTGAAGCACTGCCTCCTCCACCACCCCCACCTGCAGGCGGTTCTGCAACCAAACCTAAAGAGGAAGTCAAACCCAAAGAACCCGATACGCTCAAAGAGCCCGACAAACCACAAGAAACACCTAAGCCAGATGACAAACCCAAAGTAGAGGGCGGCGTTGATGGAGGTGTCGAAGGCGGTGTTGTTGGTGGCGTTGTCGGCGGTGTATTGTCAGATATTCCTCCAACTCTCTTAGTAAAATCACAACAGAAGCTTGCAGGTGACATGCCATCTTTCCCTGCCGCAGCCAGGGCCCAAGGTCTTTCAGCAACCATCGCAGCTCGCATTTGCATATCGGCCAGCGGTGATGTGACCAGTGTCAAGATTTTAAGAGGCTCTCCAGGGTTTGATGCGGCTGTCCAAAAAGCCCTGATGACCTGGAAATACCAACCTTATGTCGCCGGGAGCACAGCAATCCCTGCTTGTTTCCCTGTCTATTTCAACTTTAACTTAAAGGAGTAAATTATGGATTTTAGCTTATTAGAAATGTGGCATGCGATGGGGTTCTCGGCGCGTATCGTTGTTTTCATACTCCTTTTCATGTCTATTTATGTTGTTGGTGTCAGCATTGAACGCTGGAAATTCTTTAAAAAAGGCGTGAAATCAAATAACCTACTCGTAGCTGCTCTTCGAGAACTGCTTCAAAAAGAAGGCGGAGCATCGCTTCAAAAAACGCGTAACTTGGCAAAATCTCACTCAGACAGCTCACTTGCCACTGTTGTGGATGCTGCTTCTGAAGCCTTCATGAAAAAATCGAGCCACTTAGATGCGCTCGATCTTTTCGTTGGTATTAACCGTGCCGTAGAAAGATCGATTGAAAGACAAACTTCTGTTCTCAAAAAAGGCTTAGGTGGGCTTGCGACAATTGCTTCTACCGCTCCTTTCGTGGGTCTTTTCGGAACAGTTTTGGGAATTATTAACTCTTTTCAATCGATGTCTCAAACGGGCTCAGGAGGCTTATCAACTGTCAGCGCAGGTATTTCAGAAGCGTTGGTTGTTACAGCCTTTGGGCTTTTGGTCGCGATCCCTTCTGTAGCGCTTTATAACTATTTTACCGGTCTTGTAGATAAGCTGGTTGTAGACATGGACGAAGTCGCCTCAGAGATGGTCGAAGCGGTCGTTTTGGACAGCAAAAAGGCTTAAATCATGAACGCTTCGATCTTTCGACGTTTAGAATTGCTCGATACTCCTTCTCGCAAAGCACGCCTAAAAGGCCAAAGTGGCTCAGGCGCAGATGCCAGCATCAATATTACGCCTTTGGTAGACGTTGTCTTGGTGCTCTTAATTATTTTCATGGTTGTTACACCTATGATCAACGAGGGTCTCACGCTACCGTTTGCGACAAGCCCTGATCGCGTAAATGCCAGAACAGATGATTTAAAAATTATTCTTAAACACTCTGGCGAACTTAAAGTTGGAGAAATCGTTGTTCAAGAATCTGCTTTAGGTGAAGCGCTTTCGAAAGAACTCTCTAAAAATCCGTTTAGAATGGTCTACCTATCCGCCGACAAATCACTCCAGTTTTCTAAAATTAGGCATATTTTAACAGCGTTACGAGAAGCGGGTGTTTCTCAGGCTGGTTTAGTCAGTACGCTTACTCCAGAGGAGCCTTAATCATGGCAGCAGCAGTTGGCGGCAAAAAAGGCGGCGCTAAAGCCGAGATTAATATCACGCCGCTTGTAGACGTCGTTTTAGTTTTGTTGATTATTTTTATGGTGATCAGCCCTGGAGACTCTACGTATATTGCCAATGCCATCCCTAAGACTGCGCAATTAGAAGACAACCAAGTGATCGCCAACGATCAAATTGTCTTAGACCTGTATGCTGATGGCAGGGCAGAGCTGAACCAAAAAGAAATCAAGCATGCGGATTTCTCAAACACGCTTAAAGCTCTGTTTGAAAGCCGAGCTGAAAAGAAAATCTTTATTTCTGCTGAAAACGAACTGCCATATGGTGAAGTGGTGGATTGGATGGGACTCGCCAAAGGCGCCGGAGCCGACCTGGTGGCGATTAAGATTAGCGACACCAAGATCTAAAATGGCTCCGCGGAACGGACTCGAACCGCCGACCCGGTGATTAACAGTCACCTGCTCTACCAACTGAGCTACCGCGGAATGCAGTCTTTCCCTTAACCAGAGGTTGAGGACGAAGTCAAGGCTTGATTTCAATTTCTGGCCAGCATACACCCCTTTTCGATGAAATTATTTGTTTTTGGCACACAAGGGCGCATGAGCAGAGCTATTCAAGATATGGCTCTTTTGGATTCTCATATTCAGCTGTTAAGCACTCCAGAAAAAAATTGTGTTCTAATCGATTTTACATCACCGGCTGCACTCAAATCTAATCTAGAAACGGCACAAAAATATCAAGCTGCTTATATGATAGGAACCACAGGTTTAGCGCCAGAGCAATTTGAAGCACTCTCACAGGCTAGCACTCAAATTCCTGTTTTATGGGCCTCCAACACTTCTCTAGGAGCCAATTTGCTCTTTGAGCTTACGCGTTTGGCTTCTCAAAAATTAACTAACTTCACAGTTTCAATCGAAGACACGCATCATGTTCACAAGAAAGATTCTCCCAGTGGAACGGCGCTGGTTTTACAAGAATCAGTAGGCAGAGACTGCAAAATCGTCAGTCATAGAACTGGCGAAACCGCAGGGATTCACACAGTTTTGTTTGGTGGTCCTTTTGAAACGCTTTCTTTGAAACATGAAGTCTCTGACCGAAAAGTATTTGCCCAAGGAGCCCTTTTGGCTGCTCAGTTCTTGTCCCAGCAAAAGCCTGGTTTATACACAATGAAAGACGTGTTAGGGTTCCCGAAATGATCGACTGGAAACAACTGATAGAAACTGAAAGCAAAACTCAAAAAACAGCTCATGGTGCACCTGAGCTCGACTGGAGAAAAGAAGCAGCCTATAGTCTTTGCGAGCTTTACTACACGCAATATCGAACGCAGCGTTATGGTTCTAGCCAACGTATTGATTTAAGACCGGGCTCTGACTTTAATCGATTCATGGAATCCCACATGGAACCCCTCGAGCAATACGAGATCTGGGACGCTTTGTTTCCGAATAAAGATTCTTCTGACTCGGCAGGAGCCCTAGATGAGGCTTTGCATTTGTTAGCTGATTCTAAAATCGTCGACAGGGTTTATTCTGGAGACATCGTCACGGTTCAAAAATTAGTCCATACGATTCGCAAAAAAAGAGCCAAGTATTTGGACAACCTGTGACAAAAATCCGCTTCATTACAGCCACTTCCTTATTTGATGGTCATGATGCAGCGATCCATATTATGCGCCGAATCTTGCAGAGTGAAGGCGCAGAAGTGATTCATCTTGGGCACAATCGCAGTGTTCAAGAAATTGTCGATGCCGCGATCTCTGAAGATGTGCAAGGCATTGCAATCTCAAGTTATCAGGGCGGTCATGTTGAGTATTTTACCTACTTATTAGAACTGCTCAAAAAATATGACGCGGGTCATATCAAAGTTTTTGGTGGCGGCGGTGGTGTGATTTCTCCAGAAGAAATCGAGCTCTTGCATCAACGCGGCGTGACAAAAATTTTCTCACCTGAAGATGGTCAACAGATGGGTCTCGTGGGGATGATCCAGTTTATGCTGAAGGCTTGCAGTGAACCTGTAGAGATAAAGCCGACTCATTATAAACCTGGCGTGATTGCAAGAGTGATTACGGAGATTGAGTTCTCTTTTCCCTCTCCACAGAGTGGAGAGGGGTTAGGGGAGAAGTCCCCCACCCTGGGATTCACAGGAACCGGCGGTGCTGGAAAAAGTTCTCTGATAGACGAGTTGTTACTCAGATATTTGCGCGAGTTCCCAGAACATCAAATTGCTGTGCTCAGCATAGACCCCACGCGAAAACGCTCAGGCGGCGCTCTGCTGGGTGATCGCATTCGCATGAACTCAGCTTCAAATCCACGTATTTTTGTGCGTTCGATGGCTACACGACGCGCCAACATGAGCACGCATGAAGCGGTAAAACCTGTGCTGGATTATTTGTGTCATTCTGGTTTTGATTTGGTGATTTTAGAAACAGCAGGCATTGGTCAAAGTGACAGTGAAGTTACCAATCTTGTAGACCGATCTGTCTACGTCATGACTCCAGAATATGGCGCGGCTACTCAATTAGAAAAAATCGATATGCTCGATTTTGCTGATTTTGTTGTGATCAACAAATTCGACAAACGCGGAGCTCTGGACGCTCTGCGAGAAGTTCGAAAAGCCTATCAAAGAAATCGTTCGCATTTTGATAAAGATCCCAGCGTTATGCCAGTATATCCAACTTGCGCGCATCATTTTAATGATCCGGGCACCAATAAATTATTTAACGCACTTTTTAATACTCAGCTCCCAGAAGGCGAGCCTGACAGTCATACGCTCATCCCAACAAACAGAACACGTTATTTGGGCGAAATTGCTTCGTGCATTCGAGATTATCACGCTCAAACAGAAAATCACCCGAGCGCTCCTGATTTACTGGCGGAGTTTAAAAAACACCAAGAAGTTTATTTAGAAGAAAAACAAAGTTACGAAATCCGCGGACGTTCAATAGAGGTTTCTAATTTCACAAAATCTTTAAGCCATTTAAAGATTTCTAAAGTCTCTGTGCCGAATCTGAAAAGCTCTGTGGATCAATTTAGATTCATGCGTTCAGAGAATCTTCCAGGTTTTTTTCCGTATACGGCCGGTGTCTTTCCGTTTAAGCGCCAAAACGAAGACCCTACAAGGCTATTTGCTGGCGAAGGTTTCGCTGAGCGAACCAATAAACGCTTTCATTTTTTGTGCGCGAACCAAACAGCTCATCGTGTTTCAACTGCTTTTGATTCAGTCACGCTTTACGGCGCAGATCCAGATAACAGACCTGATATTTTTGGAAAAATTGGCAACGCAGGTGTTTCTGTTTGCTCTGTCGATGACGCCAAGAGACTCTATTCAGGCTTTGATTTAACATCGCCAACAACTTCTGTTTCCATGACCATCAATGGTCCCGCTCCGACAATTTTAGCGTTTTTCATGAATGCGGCCATTGATTCAGCCTGTGAACGCATTCTCAAAAAAGAAGGTCACTGGCCTGAAACTGAGAAAAAAATAGAAGCTTGGTTTGCTAGAAGAAATCTCAAACAGCCTATCTATCGAGTCGGTGCGCTACCAGAAAATCATGATGGCACAGGTCTCGGATTTCTAGGACTCTCAGCACGTGAAGTGGTTGATTCTGAATTCTATACACAAGTTAAAACAGAGGTCCTGCGCAATATTAGAGGCACTGTTCAGGCTGATATTTTAAAAGAAGACCAGGCTCAAAATACGTGCATCTTTTCTACTGAGTTTGCATTGCGTATGATGGGTGATGTCCAAGCCTATTTCACCCAAAATCAAATTCGTAATTTTTACAGTGTCAGCATTAGCGGCTATCACATTGCTGAAGCAGGTGCGAACCCGATTACGCAACTCGCCTTTACGCTAGCTAATGGTTTTACTTTGGTTGAGTATTATAAGGCCAGAGGGTTAGATATTAACGCTTTTGCTCCTAATCTCAGTTTCTTCTTCTCAAACGGCTTAGATCCAGAATACGCCGTAATTGGCCGTGTAGCGAGGCGCATCTGGGCCATTGCAATGCGTGATCTTTACGGCGCTGATGACCGCAGCCAGAAACTCAAATATCACATTCAAACTTCTGGACGTTCTTTGCATGCTCAAGAGATTAATTTTAACGATATTAGAACGACCCTGCAGGCGCTCTATGCCATTAATGATAACTGCAACTCGCTGCATACCAATGCTTACGACGAAGCGATTACAACGCCCACAGAAGAATCCGTTCGAAGAGCGCTGGCGATTCAGCTGATTATTAATCGTGAGTTGGGCTTAACTAAAAATGAGAACTCACTTCAGGGCAGTTTCTTTATCGAGCAGCTTACAGACCAAGTTGAAGAGGCTGTTTTAAAAGCTTTCGAAGCTTTGGATGAACGTGGCGGTGTTTTAGGTGCCATGGAGACAATGTATCAGCGCAGCAAAATCCAAGAGGAGAGTTTAGAATATGAGCATAAAAAACATTCTGGTGAGTTGCCAATTGTTGGCGTTAACATGTTTTTAAATCCTAACGATCCAGTTTTAGAAAAACAGGAGCTGATTAGGTCGAGTGATTTTGAAAAGAAATCTCAGGTTGAACAAATCGAATGGTTTCATAAGAATTTCAAAACAGAACGCGAATCAGCGCTTGATAATCTTAAAAAAATAGCTTTGTCAGGCGGCAATATTTTTGAGGCGTTAATAGATAACTGCTCTTATTGCACGCTGGGGGATATTTCTGGCGCACTGAACGAGATTGGAGGCGCTTACCGGCGCAACATGTGAATACAGATTTTTATCAAATAACCATGGCTTATGGCCACTGGAAAAGAAGAGCTACCGAGCAACGCGCGAAGTTCCAATTGTTCTATCGCAGACCCCCTTTTGAAGGCACTCATGTGCTGGCGTGCGGTCTCAAAACAGCGATTGATTTTATCAAAAATTTTCGTTTTGAGCCTAAAGACTTAGTTTACTTAGAAAGCCTCAATCAATTTGAACCAGAATTTCTAGACTACTTATCGAAGCTTAGATTTAGTGGCGATTTAGAAGCTGTTATCGAGGGCGTCTTAATAAATCCAAAAGAGCCTCTAATGCAAATTACGGCATCGATGATTGAGTGCCAGCTTTTAGAAACGCCGTTGCTCAATATTTTAAATTTTCAAAGCCTGATTGCGACAAAAGCAGCTCGAATTTGCAAGGCTGCCGAAGGTGACCCCGTAATTGAATTTGGACTCCGCAGAGCTCAGGGGTTTGACGGAGCCCTATCAGCCTCGAGAGCCGCTTATATTGGCGGTTGTGAAAGTACTTCAAATTTAGAAGCTGCCGAGCAATTTGGGATTCCTGTTCGGGGTACCATGTCACATGCATGGGTCATGTCGTTTGTTTCAGAGTTTGAAGCTTTTGAATCTTATGCGCAGATTTTTCCGAAAGCTTGCACGGTCGCTGTAGATACGTACGATACGATCAATGGCGTAAAAAATGCGATTCGATTAGGGCAGCGCCTAAAAGGCATCCGGTTAGATTCAGGGGATTTAGCAGCACTCAGCATAGAGGCCAGATCTTTGTTAAACCAAGCAGGTCTTGAGCATGTACAAATTATTGCTAGCGGAGATTTGGACGAATACCGGATTCGAGATCTCAAACAAAAGAAAGCACCGATTAACGCTTGGGGCGTTGGGACTCGGATGGTGACGGCTTTTGAAGAACCTGCGCTTACGGGCGTTTATAAGCTCGCTGCGATCCAAAACTTAGATGGCTCATGGCGTAATTGTCATAAAGTTTCTGACGATCAATTCAAATCAACTTTGCCAGGCTTATTGCCTATGCAGAACAATTTATTGCACCCCATTTTCCGTTCAGGAGAATGTGTGTACACGTCTCCATCTATTCATGAAATCAGAGACCATGCCCATAGAGCTGCCTAACGTACCTCTTGATTCTCGCGTTGGAATTTTAGGCGGCAGCTTTGACCCGCCACATTTGGGGCATCAGCTCCTGGGTCTTGCGGCTTTGGCAACAACCTCAATCGATTATTTGTGGGTTGTCCCGTGTGCGAACCATGCTTTTCAAAAATCTTTAAGCTCTTTTGAGCATCGACATAACATGTGCGAGCTCGCGTTCGCGCGCTTAGACAAAACACACGTACTCTCGATTGAAAATATTTTACCAGCGCCGAGCTACACGATTCATACGATAGAAGCTATTTTGAAGCTGAGGCCAGATCTCAAGCTTTCGCTGATCATGGGCAGTGATTTAATGGAGCACTTTGATCGCTGGGAAGAAGCCAATAAGATCCGGCAGCTTTGTAAGCTCAGTGTATTTGATCGAACCACGCTTTTGCCTGGCGTACAGAGTTCTCAGATCCGTGAAGCTGTTAAATTGGGTGACACAAGAAACCTAGACCTCGATGTTAAAACTTACATTGAAGAGAATAGATTGTATTTCTAGAATTCAGGCAGCTTCGAGAATAAACTTTTCAATCGCCTGCCTAATGACTTTTTGATAAGCAACATGACGTTTTTTTGCTAGGTTCCAATAGGGTCACTCAGTTTGGCTAAATTTCTATCGACCATCAGCCGATCGTCCGATGCATTTCTAAAATGGTTTGGTTTACGCTGATTGCGCACATGCATGGTGCATATGCAAAAAGCCGTTTCCATATTTCCGACTAAGATCTAGGAAACGGCACCTGTCAATCAGGCCGGGGCGATATAATGCCGACGGCCAAGTTTGTCAATTGGAGCAAATCATGGCCCGGTCTGTACGCGTTCCCCTTCATGTCATCAAATCTAAAATTTCAGCTTCAGCAAAAATGCTCTGGATTGAACTTGCTCTGACATCCAGCCCCAAACGTCCGCAAGTTTCTGTCGTTCCTAAAGCTTTGGCCGAAAAACTGGGTCGTTCAAAAGCAACGATCGGTCGATTAATCGCCGAGCTTCAAAAAGCAGAGCTCATTGTCCATACGGGTTTTATTAACAGGTTTCACAAGACTTATAATTTGGTATGGATTGTCAAAAAACCAGAAGAAATTCCGGTCCTGCTTGCGCCAACGCTCAAGAATATCCCCGTGGAGCTACACCCTGAAGTCGAGCGAATCTGCAAGGAGTCCGCCAATGAAACAGAGTTTCACGGAAAGCTTATGGCTTTCTTAAAATTAGATTGGGAGATGAAACAAAACGGGCTAGATTTATAGGATCTTTACGGCTTCCATTTTCCTCAATAGATTCCATTTTTTTATTTCACAATATCCGTTTTAACTTCATGTGAAATTCTATGTCAATGCCAACGAGGCCACTCAGAGATACATGACGCTTCCTCATACATCTCGGAGCCATCTGCCAAGTTGCGGATTAATCAGTTTCCGTCTAAATACCAATTATGGGACTTGTTTATACTGCTCTCGTCACCCCGTTTAAGTCAGACAATTCTTTGGATATTCCTGTTTTTGAAGCGCTTTTAGATAAGCAATTAGAAGCTGGCATTCACGGTGTTGTCGTTTGCGGCTCTACAGGTGAAGCGATTACGCTCTCTGACCCTGAAAAAGAAATGCTGCTCAAATCTGCCGTCAAACGAGTAGCTGGCAAAATTCCTATCTTAATGGGCGCGGGTCATGCAAATACTCAGGTAGCCTGTTTGTGGCAACAAAAAGCGCAAGATTTAGGGGCTACGTATACTCTGCACGTGACGCCTTGGTACAACAAAGCCACACCAGAAGGCCTGTATGCACATTATGAGGCCATCGCAAACACCAACCCGCTCCCAATTATCATCTATAACGTCCCCACTCGAACCAGCTGCAATATCCCTGTCGATGTTGTTTTAAAACTAGCTCAAAATTTTAAGTCAATCAAAGGCTTGAAAGAATGCAATTTTGAGCCGTTTCGACTTAATAATTTATTTCAAAATGCTCCGACAGGTTTTGAATTTTTTTCCGGAGAAGATGCGTTTATTTTGCCTTGGCTTGCCATGGGTGGTCACGGCGTGATTTCTGTATGGTCAAATTTAAAACCAGAACTGTTGGTTCAACTGCTTAGGAAACCAACGCTTGATTTGGCTCAAAAATTAGGAGAGCTCAGTGCTGTTTGGCCCAGCAGGCCCAATCCAATCCCTATCAAAACAGCGATGGAACTGAATCAATTTAGACTCCCGCTATTAGCTCTAGAACCCAAAGAACGAGAAGAGTTGCTCACGAGCATTGACAGAATTATTTTCTGAACATAAGTGGCGGTCCACTATTTAAGGAGTAAGATGTTTAGATCTTCTTTGGCTTTGTTTTTGCTCTTGCATGGCTCTTTTCTTAACGCTGCTCTGACAACCAAGGATGGTTGGGCTATTTTCTCACCAGATCCTCATTTAGCACAAGACCAAGATGCTTTGCCTCCGTATGCATCATATCAAACATTAATAAGACTGGGTGAGAATGCTCATCATTATTGGAAATTACATTCTTCGCCCAATGATTTAGCAGAAGGACTCGATCAAATCTTTAGTCCTGTAACTCCTTCTTTTATCTCTAAAATCATAGATGAGATTTTAGAATCAGATGAACTGTTAGAAGAAATTACGAAAGCATCCTATAAAAACGTTACTGGATTCTTAAAAATTGTAATTGCTCAAGGCGGAAAAAATTCTTGGAAGTTACGTCTTCATATCTGGGAACAGGGCGAAAAGGAA
Source organism: Myxococcaceae bacterium (assembly GCA_037134495.1). Classification (GTDB taxonomy): domain Bacteria; phylum Myxococcota; class UBA727; order UBA727; family JABDBI01; genus AER2-1. Next base: position 2,721 of record JBAXMC010000038.1, on the reverse strand, counting down.
TATCCCCATAGCCATAAATGGGATTTTTTTTCCAAAATATTAACGGGATATTTAATTCAAGATATCTATGTAAAGACAGCAGAAAATACTGGTTCTGATGATTATAAAATATGCGAACCAGTATCGCTTATGCCTTTGTTGCCTACCGGAGAGAAAGCATGTCCTTGCCGTGACAATTACACGTTAAAAGAAAAGGAAATGAGTGATTTGTTGAGTAGCAGAACCTATTTAAAGCATAAGTCTCGCGATACGATTGGGACAGGAGAGTCGTATTTCATGGCGAATGATCTTGTTCATACTATTTCCCCTGGCAAGCATGCCATCAGTTTTGTCTTTACTTCACAGCAGGTTACCCCGAACTCAGCTGTGTTTGTTCCATCTCGCGCAAATAGTAACGATTTGAACAAATATGCTCCTAGTGTTAGCAAAGAAGAACTTATTATCGAGATGATGCTTGTGAAAAAAGTATTATCAAGATTTCGATTATCAAACAAATATCTGCCGGAATTAGTTCATCCAACGCATCGCTATTTCAATAGAAACGGTGGGCTGTTGCGACAACAAAATTGGCGTTTGAGTCTTCCGCCAGCATCTGAACCGGGGCCTCGCGTTGCTCAACTTTCCGATGAAGAAAAAAAAGAATGTGAAGTGAGGCCTGATTCGTTCGGTAATATTGAGATTGGGAACAAACAAATCGATTCAAGAAAAAAGTATCTGTTTGTCTTGGTCGATAATAAGATGCATGCTTCACCAAAAGATTTTTCTCATCAGGCTGATCGACTTGTATGTCATACAAGCTTCACGGATTATGCACCCGTTGATGCAGCAGGACTTTTAAGATTTGATGAAAATGGTAATCTCGTTGAGTTAGAAGCTTATAGCGGGCATTACGAACCATCGGTCTCAAGCATGTTATCGGCGTACCAATATTTGGAGTCAATCGGCGTAAATGTTGCAAAGATAAAAATAGTCAATTTCCAAGATAAAACTGAATCGGATTTCCATGCAAAACGATAAAAATCGAATCAGGACTCGAATCGCATCCTACTTAGTTGGAATCGATAACCAAAGAATTCTTTTGGGAAAAAGAATAAATGCCACTCACATGAATGAGCACTGGAGCTTACCAGCCGGGCATGTGTATGAAGGAGAATCCTGCACACAGGCAATGATTCGCGAAAGTCTGGAGGAGTGCGGTCTTGACCTTACGCCAAACGATCTGAGATTGATCGGCGTCATGCATCACAACTCGCCTCCTTTTGATTATATTAATTATATTTTTTCGGCTGACCTTAAAAATCATCAAATAATCAATATTGAGCCAGAGAAATGTGAAAGCCTAAGCTATTTTGCTTATGACGATCTACCCACACCAATGGAAGATTATATTAGGTTTATTATCGATAAGACCCTATCTAACAAGCATCCTTGGCTTGTTGAATATGGATTTTAATAAACGCAACCCAAGTTCCACCGTAAGTGCGTTCTCTCGTGATTTCATACCCAACAGGACATATAAAATCAGCCTGGCTTTTGCATCGAAAGATAATCATACTGTCAGGTGTGGCCCAAGCTTTCAAATCCACCCAAAAAGATTCCGTGAGTTTGAGTGTATAGGGTGGGTCTACAAAAATCAGATCAAATTTTTGTGGAGCCTGCTGAACAAATCGAAGAGCATCGTCTTTGATGAGTTTGCACTGAGCATCTAGCTTAAGTTTCTGAATATTAGCTTTGATGCACCCGAAAGTATCAGGGCTTTTTTCGATTAATATGGCTGATTTTGCACCCCTAGAAAGTGACTCAAACACATAGGCACCACTGCCAGAAAATAAATCTAAAACAGTCGCATCTTGAACAAAAGTTGAAAGAGATGAAAAAATAGCCTCGCGTACCCGGTCGCTCGCTGGGCGAACCAAATTAGAGTCGGCTTCTTTAGGGACTGCAAAGTGCTGTCTAACGAGCGCTCCACCTGTGATTCGTAAACTACCTGCCATAATCTAAATAACCTAAAAACTTGAGGGCCGTCTTAAATCCAAAACTGGTCTCGGTATTGTTTAAAATCACAATGCCAATCTGGCGTTTGGGTGAAAATGCCATAAAATTAATAAAACCACCCACCCAGCCACCATGGAACACAATACGCTCTCCGTCTATATCCGCGATGCGCCAGCCATATCCATAAGATGATTGGAGGTTTTTATACTTGATATGCCGAAACCACCCTTTTGCATCGGGCGCTCGTGTTGCCGGCTCCCAAAAAGGCTCTAAATCTTTTTCGGTAGCAATTTCAGGGAAGGCTCCGAGTTGAAGTTGCAAAAATCTGGCCATGTCTCTGATATCGGAGTTAATACCCCCTGCAGACATGACTGTGTTGTGATAATTTTGAGAATATTTTTTCTTAGATCGAAACCAATGTCTGGTTTTTTCATGTGGCCAGGCTTTGTTTTCTTGTTGTGAAAATTCTGAAAATCCAACGGTTGTCCGTGTCATCTTTAGCGGATCAAATAAATATTTTTGCATGGAAGCTTTGAAGGGTATTTTTGTGCTGCTTTGAACGAAATCTTCAATTTGGCTATAAGCAAGATTATGATAATCGAAAACTTTCCCAGGTTCGGTTCGAGGAGACTTAGAGAGTTCCCCGAGCATTTTTGCTCTTGACCAACCCGCTTCTATTTTGGAATTCCAACCGATTCTTTTATAGCCAGTTGTATGGCTTAAAAT
>JBAXMC010000037.1:0-13644 GCA_037134495.1 Myxococcaceae bacterium | reverse complement strand
GGGGGATCCAATTCGTAAAGGTTTGATGAACATTAAGACTTTATCGGACAAAAATTCCATGTTAGCAACACAGGCATGTCAGACTTAGCCAAACTTCTTCTCCGTCTTTCTTTTGGTCTCTCTTTTGCGCTCGCTCATGGCCTACCTAAGCTCATGAGTTTTGCCGAAAAATCACCTGATTTCGCAGATCCTTTTAGCATTGGACCTGTTTTAAGCATGGCTCTTGTGGTCTTTGGAGAGTTCTTTTGCGGTATCTTAGTTGCTTTTGGTGCTCTCACACGCTTTGCAGCCATACCCCCTGCTATCATCATGGCGACTGCGTTCTTCAAGATTCACGCAGGTCAACCTTGGGAAAACAAAGAGGCCGCAGCTCTCTATGGAATCGCTTTTATCTGCATCGGGCTTTTAGGGGCGGGCAAGTTCTCGTTTGATTACTTGGTGTTTAAAAAGCGCTGAGATTGAATTCGACTAAGCTTTTGCGTTAGAATAAGCATCAATCAGGGGGATATGATGAAAGTTTTAGCGCTTTGTAGTTTATTGGCAATTATTAATTGCACCGGCTCTTCGCCACCCATCGATATCTGTCAAAGTGATATGACTTTAGGTACTTCAACAAGTGCAACCAATGCTGCTTGTTGGAGTAAAAATTTAGTTATCAAAGACAGCAAAGCATCTGCAACACTAAACGTTGCGAACATTCCAGGGAATCAAATTGCTAAAACACAGGCACATATCGCCTTACCAAAAATAACCAGCATTAAAGAAACAACGGCTCAAGCTTCTAATCTCTTTGCACAAACAATCAACTGGCAACAATCATCTCAGTTAACCGCTGCGAGTTCTTATGGTTTCCGGATATGTCCCTATTTTGCAGCAGGCAGCAAACCTCCAGCAGGCTATTGTGATGCGAGCTCTTGGACTTTTATCGATTCACCTCAAGATGGAACCACTAATAAACAGGGTTCAAATAAAGCTGGCCAATTTATCGTACAGCTTGGTTACTCAGCAACACTTCCAGAAGGCAGTACCGGTGGTCTTAGTTTTACGCTTGAAGTTTTACCTGTTTACGCTGAAACAAAAACAAGCGGCTTAGCCAGCAAGCTTCCAAGCATTTTGAAAGCACAAGCTTCAACTTCAACAACCTACACAATCCTGGTCGGTCAAGCTTTCCAAACTGCTGCCTCAGTAAGCAACGTATCCAATCAAAATTCTCAAGCCCAAACTCCTGTCGCATATACAACGAATACTAATGGAACAAGCACGGCAGCAAATAGTACAGCATCGTCCTTCGTTGCAACGGTTCAAGCGGTGTATGCATCTACTCCTGCTCATACAAATATCAACACGCCTCTCGTTCTAGGAGGAACAACACCGGCCTCAACGATTCCTAATGTCATCCTCCCACCAGCTGTAGTGCCTACGCCTACTCTTCCAAGTCCTACAATTTATTCTTCACATTGGGTTGATGGTAACGGCAATATTTATATTGCGGATACGGACAACTTCGTTATTCGAGAAGTAACTGCTTCGGATGGGAAAATTCATACCATTGCAGGGATTACTGGAACTTGCAGCAGTACCGGCGATGAAGGACTCGCAACAGCTGCCACGTTATGTTACCCTCTAAGCGTTGCATTGGATCTAGCGGGTAATCTCTACATTGCCGATACGGGCAACTGTAAAATCAGAAGAATTGATGCTGTAACACACCATATTTCGACAGTAGCTGGCTATAATAGCTGTAATTATACTGGCGATGGTGGTTTAGCTACATTATCCTCATTGAACCAACCTGCAGGAATTTTCATTGATGGTTCCAATAATCTCTACATTGCAGATACCGTCAATCAAGCAATTCGAAAAGTCGACGCTCAAACTAAAATCATCACAACCGTAGCAGGAACTCCTCAAACCTCCGATTACGCCGGAGACGAAGGACCGGCAACAAGCGCCAAGCTTAATTGGCCTTTTGCTATCGAATGGTACTATGACTAACAATCTGTTCAGAGAAATCCAAAGTGACCCTATTTTACGCATCTACGGCGCTTTTGTCTCTCTATTTTTGACACTCACTGCCTTGCACTGGATATTGAGCAACGCCGCTCATGTAGCATCACATGATTCAGAAGCTATTTGTTGGGCTATGTTTGAGAACTGTGCTCTGTTCAGAGTTTTAGGAATTCAACAGCTTATCTGGCTCTTTTATGGCTTAGGCTTTATGTCTTTAGTCACAGCAGTTTTGTTTTTGTTTCCCAGCAGGGTCCAAACAGCTTATTGGATGCTGCTGGGCTTAAATATCATGAAGCACATGATTATTTTTCTGGACTATCGACTTCGGTTGAATCAGCACATCATGGCCTTTTGGGTAACTGCTGTTTTTTTATTTTTACCACATAAAAAAGTTGCTATCCGAATTTTGATTATCTTGTTTTATTTTTGGTCAGGCATTCTCAAATTGAACCCTGAATGGTTTTCAGGTGCCGCACTTTACATAAAACCTTGGTTATTTGAGGGTCCTTGGTTGCCAATCGCTTGTATTTACGTAGTTATCTTAGAAATTTTGTTTGTTTGGGGCTTGCTTTGGGATCGCAGTAAAATTGCCTGGGCTGTTTTTGCTCAGCTAATTTTATTTCATATTTTTTCTTTTAAAATAGTTGGATTTTATTACCCTGTTTTAATGTTTCTGATGATTTCTATTTTTCCATTATGTTGGTTTTTAGAAAAAGAGAGCTCGTGGAAAATCTCTACCAGCGTGCTGGTTGTAGCTGTGTTATTTTCTTCTTTGCAGATTTTTTCAAAAACATTTCCAGGCGATACTGCTATCACAGGGGAAGGCAGATTATTCTCTCTGCATATGTTTGATTCTTTGACACAATGTGAAGCTAGAGCAGAAATTAAACTGACAGATGGCCGTGTGTTTCATAAAAATATCGAGTTTCCAACTTCAGCACGAACACGTTGCGACCCTTTGGTTTATCTGAATCGAGTACGAACTTTATGTTCCTATGGAAAGTTAAATCCTGCTTTTTCAAACATTGATTGGTCACTTAAAACAAAACACTCGATAGAACGTGATCTAAAAACCGTCGTTGACATCAAAGATTTTTGCTCAAAACCGATAGAGTACGCTGTGTTTAAGCATAACGATTGGATACGAGACTAGCGGACAAGTTCTCGTTTGATGACTTGGTCTTCAAAAAGCGCTAATTGATTCCGGGTATTGGCCACTGTTTGAAAGTGGTCCAGCTCTTTCAAAGCAACTTGTTCCTGACGGCTGAGTTTGATTTCTTCTTCAACCAAGCAAGGAAAATAAGAGTCTCGTTGAGCGAGCGCAACCAAATGCCGACTCCAGAGTTCCTTACCCCAAAGAATCTTAGACCACTGTTCAGGAAACACGCCTGCGCCTTGTTTAAAGCCAATCAGAGCCAATAAAAGAGGCGCGAGAATATCACTCGTGCCCCCCTGCTCTAAAATAAAATCGAAATCACGCTCCAAAGCATTTTCTGCACTAGCGAGTCCAAGCACATAAACCACCAACTGTTCAGGGCAATCTCGGCCGTCAAACCCAAGCGGAACCTGTAAGTCTCTCGGATCGACAGAACCTTTTGCCAATGCCACATGATGCCTCAAAGCTTGATGCGCAGACCAAATCGCCTGAGGCGTGTCAGCCTCACGACGCTCGAATAACAAGTGCAATGTCTTATCAGCCAGTCTCTCTCCCTGCTCTAGTTGTCCTTCTAGAGACAACTTCGGATCTAACAACAAGGCTCGAAGGGCTCCAACCAATAAAGCAATGGACGAAATCACTCTCGGGTGTCTATGAGTCACCTGGGTCCATTCGATCAGTTTTTTAACCAGCTCGTCTTCTTTGTTGTAAAAGGCCAGCGGCATCATACATGGCAAGATATCGCCGAGCAATTTTTGACTTGGGTAATGCGTTGCAACTTCATGGAGTGTTTGAGCCAAAGAAGGTTGAGAACCCCTGAGTGCTAGCGCATAATGCGGAGCTGCTAAGATTTCTAATTTAAGCGCCAGATCAGAATCACTAAAAACAGCTTGATAAACCGATAAAAACCAAGTCCCTGTTGCTGAGTGCAATAAGAATGGCGCTTTTCTAAAGCGAGGTGCTCTATTTAAAGAATCTCCAAGAGCCACACCCCAGAGCAAACCTTCTAAAGCTTTCAAATTCGAAACAATCATCCCAGCACTTCCAATATTTTTTGATGGATCCCACCAAAAGAACCATTGGACATACACAACAAAACAGCATTTGGGGAGACTTTGCTCTGAACAATGTTAATGATTTCATCGTATGAATCACAGGCCGTTGCTTTAGGCCCAATGTCGTGCGCCAGTTGCTTGATATCCATCATCAGGTCAGGCGCCAAAGAACGCCCTGGTGGCGCTAAAAGTACTCTGTCTGCCACCCCAAAGCTTGTTGCATAATCATTTTGAAAAACTTTACGGCAGCTGCTCGCTGAGCGCGGCTCGAACAAAGCCCAAATTGGCCTGTCTGGATATCGCTTTTTTGCGCCCTCTAGTGTTGTTTTGACGGCTGTTGGGTGATGAGCAAAATCGTCAATCACCAAGAAACCATTTGTTTCACCCACGACTTCCATACGGCGTTTTACGCCTTCAAAACTTGCAAAACCTGCCGAAATTTCTTCGTGAGACAATCCTACTGCCTGTAAAATACGATAACAGCCGAGTGCGTTTTGAGCGTTATGTTTACCTGACATCGGTACAAATACAGGTTTCTGATCGACTTCGAAATCTAAGCCGCGTTCAGATTCTTTGAGATTTTCAGGTTCAGCATATTTCACTAATTTTGCTTTTAAATCGCTCTTTTTGAGCGCTTCGAGCAAATGAGGAAATTGCGTATTTAAAACAACGGTGCCTTCTTTAGGGACCAGAGAAATCACCTGCGAGAATCTCTCGATGATCTCTTCAACATTCTGATAGATATCAGCATGGTCGTACTCTAAAGAGCTACACAGCAAATAAAATGGTTTGTAATGCATAAATTTAGGGCCTTTATCAAAATAGGCCGTGTCGTATTCATCGCCTTCAATAACAAAACAATTACCATGACCTAGATGAAAACTTTCTTCGAAATTTTTAGGAATCCCGCCAATCAAAAAACTGGGATCTTTACCTGCATGAGTAAGCACATGTGCGAGCAGAGCACTGATGGTTGTTTTACCATGCGTCCCCGTTGCCACAATCGATTTTTGTTTATTCAAAAAAAGCTTTGAGAGTGTTTCAGGGAAAGACTGCTGTTTGAGACCCAAACGCAAGACTTCAACCACTTCGACATGATTCTTACTGGCCACATTACCAATCACGACCAAATCAATATCTGGCGTCAAGTTACTGGCAGAATAAGGTGTTTTAACTTCGATGCCCCATTCTTTAAGTTTGTGATTCATAGGGGGATAAGCAGCCGAATCTGAACCTAAGACTTCGTGACCGGCTTGTTTGAGCAAACCCGCAAAAGCACCCATGGCTGTGCCAGCAATCCCAACTAAATAAATTTTCATCTCAATTAGGAGTTTAAGCTAAAAGGCCCATAAATTCCAGTGCTCGTGTCTCAGACCAGTACTCATTTTGTGGATTAAACGACACGAATCCGACGTGACCACCCTGTTTAGGCCTTTCAAAATAAAAATAATCGCTCTTTTGAGCTATCTCAGTAGGATAGCATTCTGAGCCCAATAGTGGATCATCTGCTGCGGTCACTAAAAGAGCCGGAGTTCTAATCTTGTGTAGATATTTTAAGCTACTTGAATCAGCCCAAAGTTCATCTGCATTCTCAAAACCAAAAAGCGGTGCAGTGAACAAATCATCGAGTTCCTTAAAAGAAGCGATATTTCTAATCTCTGCGACATTGGTAGGAAGATGATGATAAACCGATTTGGCACTGATTTTTCTTTCAATTGTCCACATAAACTTTCGAAAATAAAACCAATTCTGATGAGCCGTTACTCGATTTACACAAGATTTTAAATCAATCGGCGCAGAAAAAGCTACAGCAGACTTAATATTAGCAGGAACATGCTCGACACGTTGACCCAAATATTTCAGAGTTAAGTTGCCTCCCAGACTAAAGCCAATCAAATAAATCTCGTCAAAATTATTTTTAACATGATTAATCACGGTTTCCAAATCATCAGAAAAACCCATGTGATAAAAATGTTTTTTTCGATTTAATTCTCCGCTGCAGCCTCTTAGATTCCAAGCGAGAGCAGTCACTCCACGTTGATTGAGTGCTTTAACCATACCCAAAATATACGAGTGCTTAGAGTGTCCCTCAAGTCCATGCGTTAAAATCGCTAAGCGTTTAGAACCCACATACGACCAATCTAGATCCAAAAAATCATCATCGGGTGTAGTGATTCGTACTCGCTGATAGCGCACTCCCCAAGTTTGTCTAAATATCGCTGGATAAATTGTCTGCAGATGAGGGTTTGTAAAAAGTGGTGGTGCCACATAAGAAGATTGTTTAACGAGCGGCATTTTTTTCCCGGATTACTTTTTTAAAAGACTTCTTAGGTTTGGGCGCATTCGCACGTTCTTTGCGAGCTGCTTCTTCTTGCAGCTCACGAATGCTATCAGGGTTGGTAGCGATTCCACGACCGATCAGATCTAGTTTGGGCTCAACACGTGGCATACAAGTTAAGCATACAACAAGTTAGAGTCTAAAATAATGCCCGGCTCGGTGTTCCGAAAGAAAAGCTTGGTCTGCTTGGGCCATCACCTTCCGGATCCTGTGGATCTCTTCTATTACTCTTACGAAGACTCGTCGATTCTGTCACAAGCCCAGAAGGAGAAACCATCGAATAACCAGGATTCGAATTCCAACCCCTTACAGTGGTTCCACCTAGTAATCGAATCAAGCGGCCTTCTACCCAAGCAATTTGCTCAACACGTACGCCCGCAAGCAAAACATGCATTTGAACCGGCCCCTGTTCCTGATTCACTCTCGTAATCGCAAAAGGCAATCTTCTATAAGGCGCATCTAACCCAGCCCGTTCGTGTTCTTTGGCTCTTGCCTGGGGCGTTCTATCTCTATGAACCCCTGCTCTGGCCATACCCACATAACGTTCCGTATTGGCTAGCTCATTGAGATAAATTTGGATTCTTGCTTCGAGCAATTGCATCTGTTTCTCTGTGATCATTTGCAAATCCAAATCAATAATAGGTGCTGTTATCTGCACACCAGGAGGCGTAATGACATAGACAATATCTTGCCAGACCGTCGGAATTTCTTCCTGAGTAAGAGCCACTACACGATTGTCATTTAATCGAACAACCTGTCTTCCGCCTACCAGCCCTGGAGTGGCCGTACTAGGGGTTATCTCTACTTGCCCACGCACACCTTGTTCTGGTTGACCCAAATGGCCTGTGTTTCCGTTTAAACCCAGTTCTCCTGTCCCACCCAATGCTCTAATCAGCCTGGCCTCTATTTCATGCAGTTGACCTGGAAAAACTCCGCGAATAATCGCATGCATACGAGCCGGGTTATTTAGTGCATTTTCATTCAAAATTGCCAATGGAAGGCGCCTGTATGGGTGTGTTGTAGTCGCTCTTACATGCTCCATACGTCGTTGATAAACACCTCTCGTCGTAATACCAACATATCTGTTAAAATTTTGATTTCTCATGGTTCGGGCAATCCCAGCAACCAATGTATCCATTTCATTGATTGTCAATTCTTGATCACCCAAATCCCAAATTGGAAGCCTCGCCAAATCAGCATGACCTGTTGTGATCAAATAGATAACACTTCTTTGATTACCTGGTATCTTGCCGTTAAATGGTAAAATATCTCGAAGTTCTTCCTCTGCATAGCGTCCTATTTGGCGACCTCTAAAATCAGATCCTGGCGTGATCTCCAAAGCCTCTATTCCTCGTAAAAGATCAAATTTTCTCTGAGGAGTTCCAGGTTCTTCATCGCTGCTTTCAAAGCTGCTCGAATAACCAGGACTCTCAGGTTGGCCAAACAAAGTTGTCGTAAAAAACAAAATAAAAACAATTGAAAATTTCATGATTTTTAAAAGCAAAAACAATTAATTTGATAAATTTCCGATTCGGAAATTAACAATTGTTATAATAATGACTTATTTTAGAATTTAATTCAATTGTTTTTCTGTTCAAAATCAAGAAGTCTCTCAGCAACAGACTGCCATGAAGCGATGCTGGCATAAGAATTCATGACATAAGAAAGTGAGGTTTCAACAGTAGAAAAAGCGCTAGCTGTCTGCATTAAATCACCAAGCTGTATGTCTCTAGAAAAAAAACGGGGAGCCATAATTAAATAAGGAAAAACGATAGCCGCTTGACTGTAAGAATAGGTCCACAAGCTCAACAATTTTGTACGTTTTATAATAGTCAAAAAATTATCAAAAATAAAAATAAACCGTGGCTTCAAAATATTTTTTTCACGTAAACAAACCAAACCGAATCGAAAATCTGCTTCATAGCGCTGTTTATCAAAATTTAATCCCACCAACAAATGCCCAATTCGGTGAGTAACCCAAGTTCCTATCACCGCATAAAACAACGCAAAAAGAAGCATATAGGGTGATATCATCCAGAGAAGACCTGAAAAAGAGACTAAAGTCATGGCTGCATTTAAGAAACCCAAACTTAACGTCAACGTCTCATCTGTAAAACGATCCAGATCTTCTGCAATACGTTGATCAGGGTTGTCCATAAAGTCCTCATAATAAACTTTATTTTCTAACCATTTATTTAAATACTGCTCTGTCATCCAACGGCGCCACCGGATATGAAGCACTTGTTTAAAATAAGTTCGATACGTTGATGTCAAAACCCAGAGCAAAGCCAATACAGAAAAAACACCCAGTTGATGATAAAACGCATGTGAATCTAAAATTTGTAAAGCATCAAACAAATCTTTTCGCCACCAATTGAGCAAAACACCGATATAAACCATGGCAATATTCAGGGCAATAATTGCTACAGATAAGGCCCAAGCTGAATATTTTTCTTCTGAAGACCAGTAGGGTTTAATGAGTCTGTATAGACTGCACAAGCTTTCCAAAAATAATCCTGGGAAAAGTTCTGTTTAAAGTCTTCGATTGAAAATTATCAAAAACCACTTGTTCTTCAACTTTTACCTTTTGACCGACTTTAAGAGAGGCTCCAACCAGTGCAAACCAATTAGCCCCTATTCTGACATAGTCAAATTGATCACGTTCGATCACTTCATCCACGACACCTTCATGAATTTTAATGGGTTTTCCTTGCGCTAAGCCAGCTAGGCCTGACGGCGGAACAGCTTCTGGTTTCGAAGACTTAGAACAAGCAATTCCAAGCAGCATCAACAATACGAGAACTCTCATAAATCTCGGTCTATCTCAACTTGCAAAAGCTGTCTAATGTCATCTAACGTCAACGATCGTTGGCCTGCTTGATCCGCTAACAAGACGTCATCTGCAACGGCTCGTTTTTTCTCGCACAAAGCTAGAATTTGTTCTTCGATACTATTTTGACAAACCAGCTTGATTAAGTGCACGGTCTTCGTTTGACCAATTCGATGCGCTCTATCCGCCGCTTGATCCATGACAGCTGGATTCCACCAAGGGTCGTAATAAATAATCGTATCAGCAGCCGTAAGCGTAATACCGGTTCCACCAGCCTTGAGACTTACAACAATTACTTTAGGGCCATCTGGTTTTTGAAACTCAGCAACGACTTCACCGCGATTTTGTGTGGCTCCATGCAACCAAAGCGTGTCTTTAATTCCAGCTTTAGCTAAAGCCTCGATCAAAATATTTTGCATTTTGACAAACTGGCTATAGACAATAATTCTACGACCGTTAGAGAGGCAATCTTGTATGACTTCCATGAACAAATCTAGTTTGGCAGAGCCCAAAGCTTTGTTTTGATCCGGCAACAAACTTGGATCACAGCAAACCTGCCTGAGACGCGTCAAAGCAGCCAACAACGGAATACTATTGTGAGCAGCCTGATTGAGTTCTTTTTGAGCTGCTCGCAAAATTTCAAGATACAAAGTTCTTTGCTGGTCAGCCATATCGCAGCGCAAGATATTTTCAATCTTCGGCGGCAAATCACTTTCAACTTCTTCTTTCCGACGACGCAAAATCATTGGTCGAACGCGCTCACGAAGTTCAGCGTTCTTTTCACCCGTTCCATAACGCTTCACAAAAGCTCGTTCATCACCCAAAATACCTGGTGATACGAGTTCTAAAATACTGTGCAAGTCAGAGATTCGATTTTCGATCGGCGTACCTGAAAGTGCTAAACGTTGTTCAGATTTAATCAAACGTGCAGCTTTCCAGCTTTCGGTTTTAGAATTTTTAATAATCTGCGCTTCATCAACAACCAAATAACGAAAATTAATTTCTGACAGCGTTTGCAAATCACGTCTGAGCAAAGCATAGCTTGTTATGACCAAATCCGCTTTTTTAGCTTCTTCGATTTGTTCTGCACGATCTGCGCCGTGCCATTTTACGGTGTTAAGACCCTCAAAATGCTGTTTTGATTCTGCCACCCAAACATCGAGCACACTCGTGGGAGCAACAACCAAATTAGGTTTAGAGCCGTCTCGCTCCTTAATTTTAGCCAGCAAACATAAAACCATCAGCGTTTTACCAAGCCCCATTTCATCGGCCAATAAACGCCCCAAACCTGCGCGATCAAGCTGAGACATCCAGGCAACAGCATCATGTTGATAAGGTCTTAAAGTTGTTTGCAAGGAACCAGGCAACAGCTCATCTTCTGGCAGCATCTTTGGCACAAACTTCATTAAGCGATCATACAAAGCTTCTTCTGCTTGGACTTCAATGTCTGACTCCAGCATACGAAGCAAAAGAGCTATTTCAAAAAACGAGTACTCTTTTGATTCAGAAAGCTCAGCAATGTTCAGCGATTCTGTCAGAATCTTAAGAGATCTCACGGCTTCTTTTGAGAACGTTAAAACAGTATCATCCCCAACCAAAAGCGCTTGACCATCTTGATGCGCAATTTCAAATAGTTTTTCTAGAGAGAAAGTAACGTCACCCAGTTTAACCTGAACTCTTAAATCAGCACTGCCTGTCTTCTCAACCAACAAAATAGGCTTTTGTGGCAACGCCATGATTTGTGGCAAGCAATCTTCGTCTACATGCAGCCAATCAGGTAGGTTCTTAGAATCTGAAATTTTTGACAATAAATCAAGCGCTTCTTGCCCTTTCGCTGAAAAGCCTTTGTGTCTTTGACTCGGCAAGGCCCCAAGCCTAAACAATGCCTGTCTTGCTTCTTCTTCTTGGTGTGTAGGTCGCTGCACAACAGCACCGTTGGGAAGCCAAAAAATAGGTTCCAAAGCACCTTTTGATCTGATTTCTACTTCGTCTTCTACATTGTCTAAAGACAAAACATTCACTAGGTGCAAGCGCAATTCCAGTGATTTACCGAGCAAAGCTCTCAGAACAATTTGAGATTGAGCAGGGCGTCCAAGTTCCTTGAGACAAGATAGATCGACACCCAACTTTGCCAATTGCGAACAAGCCTGACGAGATTCTGCGTGAGCAAAAGAATCAACGCTCAAAGCAGGAACGGACAATAAAGCATCGGCTTCGCTTGGCAAAAAAACGGGCTCTAGGTTATAAACTCTGAGCTTAGCGTCTAACAAAAAGGCTCTCTCAACCCCTAAAACAGTCGGTTCTTCAATCAAAACTTGTTCTGAGTTCACAGCCTGAAAAACAATCTTTTCGTCTTCTAAAAAGGCTTTTAAAAAAGCGGGCGTTGGGCTCAAAGTTACGACCCCGCGATTTCTGACTTCTACACCCACATCATTGGACAAGAGAAAAACGCTCATCGCTTGAGCGGGACTTAAAGCATAGACATCCCGTTTAGCAGAGAAAGCTGTGGATCCAATAAAAATTTGAACACACGTGATTTGTCTGGGTGATAAATTGAGTTTTGGATCTAATAATTTGCCTGGCTCACAAACCGCGCCTTCAATATGCTCAATAAACAACTCTGCCAAGCATTTGCCTTCACGTCTAGGTAACTCGTGAAACATAACACGCAAAGAAACTTGCTCAGGCCTAACAGCCTCTAGTAAACGAAGCCATGGAAGATCTAACATTGGCTATCCCTGATATAGTTTGGAACGAGGGTCAAAGTTTGGTCCGTAATTTCTTTTGGCAAGAGTGGCAAAACTTTTTGCGCCACCGGCCCCTGTGTTTCTAAATAGGTATTTGTCGGAAGTGATTTCAAAATAATCGCCTGTTCTTCGCCTGTTTTTAAAGCATAAAATTCGTTTCGTCTGGCGTCTATTGCCACAAGTATTGCTCCGTTTCCTTCAATACCAGCCAGCGTATTAAAGCCAAATAATGGAATTTGCAAAGCGGTACAGAGGCCTTTTGCATGAGCCATCGCAATGCGAACACCGATAAAAGAGCCTGGCCCTACTCCCACGGCAACAGCTCCTAGTTCTTGAATTCTACGACCTGCCTGACTTAAACAATTTTCGATAGCACCTGCCAGTCGCTCTCCATGCCTCTTGTATTCATCCAAATAAACTTCGGCCAAGACTCTGTCTTCTTGAGCTAAGGCGATAAGTGCCCGCGGGCAAGCTGTGTCTAAAATAAGCCAAAGAGAATGCATGAGATAGGTAA
This sequence comes from Myxococcaceae bacterium, assembly GCA_037134495.1. GTDB lineage: Bacteria > Myxococcota > UBA727 > UBA727 > JABDBI01 > AER2-1. Next base: position 994 of record JBAXMC010000037.1, on the reverse strand, counting down.
CCCTATCAGAATTGGGGGGTTATTCAAGCTAGTCTCGCGCCACCTGAATCACCAGTGCGCTGCTCAAGATTACGACAGCGCCTATCGCCTGGAGAAACCCCACTGGTTCACTCAAACACAAAACACCCACCAGCAGAACAGTTACAGGCTCTAAAACAGAAATAATCGCTGTCTTTGTCGCCGAAATGTATTTAACGCCCTGTAGCAAGAACAACACAGGCAGAACTGTCCCAACAGAACTAAACAAAAACATGTTCCAGATAATTCTAGGCTCTCTTGGAACATAAAACGGCTGTCCTGTGTACAGAATATAAGTGACAAAAGCAGCCACACAACCCAAACACACCACAAAAGTCGAAAACAGGGGAGACAGTATTCCAGAACGATTTTTGCTGGCTAAAATATAGGCTCCGTAGCTCATACCTGATAAGACTGCCAGAAAAATCCCAACCCAGTTAATCTGAGCTCGATCCCCAAGACCGATCATACAACAACCCATGATGATTAAGCCTAAAGACAACCAAGTGACAAAGCTAGGCAAGCGCCTCTCCATAAACGCAGTATAGGCAACGACCAAGAGTGGATAAGTAAAAAACAAAACCATTGCGAGCCCTGTCCCAATCATGAAACTAGACTCAAAATAAAGTCCTGTCCCAAGCCCATAACAAAGCGCTCCCAAAACAAAAAACAGAATCACAGTCTGCCACTGAGTTTTACTTAAACGCTCTTTGAGAAAACTGGGCACAAAAAACAAAAGCAATAAAACAGAACCCAAAAAACGCCACAGCAGTAAATCAGAAACGGACAAGCCCTCTTCTTTCAAAATCGTTCCAAAATAACCAATTGTTCCATAGAAAACTCCTGATAGTGCAACTAAAATAGTTCCCTTTATTGGCTTGTCCATCAACCTCTCCCTGCTTAGTATACCCAGTATGCAAATTGATAAAATGACCACCAAACTTCGGGAAGCCATCGAATCAGCTCGACAAACCTG
>JBAXMC010000036.1:0-13659 GCA_037134495.1 Myxococcaceae bacterium | reverse complement strand
CCCCCCTCCATTGGTAAGCTGTGCAAACAAAGCAACTGGATCTACCGTCTTCATATCCTACAGCTGTCATAACTAACAAACCAAATCAACCTTCTGCTCTCTATAACCCTTCATGCTGCCTGAACTTCGGTTTTTGAGAAAATTTGGTGCCGGTGCTTTCGGAGAAGTTTATGAGGAACAATCAAAAAATATTGCAGTCAAAATCGCTGATAGGGAGCAAAATCCCAAAGCTGCGCCCGCTTTAAAAAAAGAAGCACTGGCACTACAGGCTTGCAAACGCGCCAAAGTTCCTCATGTGGTTGATTTAATTGACTATTATACGAGTCAAATCTGCGACTTAGATCCCAGAGGTCGTCTACAGGGGATCAAATCACCTGAACTTCCAAGTCCTGAAGATCACAAATGCGATGCTCTCATCTTGCCCATTCTAGAAGGCGGTTCTCTAGAAGATAAATTAGACAGAGGCCCTCTCAGCGAAACAGAGTGCAAACAAATTGCCAAAACAATTCTAGAAGCCTTAGTTGGATTGCACGAAAACGCTCATATTGTTCACCGGGACCTTAAACCAGCCAATATCATGTTCCAAAATGGCGAAGTTGTTTTAATTGATTTCGGTGTTTCTTCTACTAACAATAGGCCTACCACACCTACAGGCACTCCCTATTACATGGCCCCTGAAGTCTGGGACGCCACAAAAAGAAGGCCGTATACTTCTAAAGCCGATCTATGGAGCCTTGGTATTTTAGTCTATCAAAGTTTGGTAGGGAAAATGCCATTTGAAGCCCATAATCGAATGCAGCTTTACATGAGGATTGATCAGCATCTCTGTTATCCAGAGCATTTGAGATTTCCAGCCTCTATAAGCCCTGTTGCAAGAGAATTTATTTTAGAGCTTTTGAAACCAGCAACTCACAGGCCCAGTGCAGCAGAAGCTTTGTCTCACCCTTGGCTCCAAAAACCTCTCAAAGCACCGATTCATTTGCCTGCTCTTCGCAGATGGAGGCTATAAAACAGAGCAAAAAATAATCCAACAAACTCAAAAGATCCGTCAGATAAAACACTTTGACAGCCTGAAAGAGTATGGCTCAGCGTCTGACGAGCGTTAGGTGTCTGAGCAGGAACAGCCTTTTTAGTAACCTCAGTACAAACATGCCAACCAGAGAGCATCTCTTGTTCGCAGAAATCTGAAGGTAAACCAGGAGATCCCAATAACTCCGGAGCATACTCACATTCTTCACTTTGTATTGCGTCTTTAAACTTTGCACAGACTTCATTTTTATCAAGCGTCTTTACACATAAATTCTGAGAACCACCAGTGAAAAATTTAAAATTCTTTAAAACAATTACAAAATACTCAGAACATAGGTCCTGACCCAAATCTTCACGTTGCGCAAAAACAACATATTGTCCCGGATCGATTATAAACTTTTTTTCAGGTAGAATAGATACCCAGGATTTTTCTCCACTGCTAAGTTTGATTACTGATTTTTTTAAATCAACAGGCACATCGCCATCATTGTAAAGCTCAAACCATTGCTGCCCATTCTTGGAAGTATATGGGCGAAAATAGACTTCTGTGATTTTCATAAGCCTGGAATCACAACGCCTTTTTCATGAGCGCAAGTCATAGCTGTTTCATAGCCTGCATCTGCGTGACGCATCACCCCTAAAGCTGGGTCTCCAATCAACACGCGCTCGATTCGAGCAGCTGCTTCTGGAGTCCCATCAGCCACGATTACTTGGCCTGCATGCAAACTATAACCCATACCCACACCGCCACCTTGGTGCACGCTCACCCAAGAAGCGCCGTTCACGGCGTTCACCAAAGCGTTTAGAATAGGCCAATCTGCAACCGCGTCAGAGCCATCTTTCATGCTTTCTGTCTCACGATTCGGACTCGCGACAGAACCGCAATCTAAATGGTCTCTCCCAATCACAATCGGCCCTTTTACTTTGCCTGTCCGAACCAACTCATTCAAAGCAAGGCCTGCAATATGTCTCTCACCCATGCCTAACCAACAAATACGTGCTGGCAGCCCCTGAAACGCCACTTTTTCGCGTGCCAGTTTTAACCAGCGTTGCAAGTTTTTGTTTTCTGGAAAAAGCTCCGAAATCACTTGATCCGTCACATAAATATCTTCGGAGTCACCCGACAAAGCGACCCATCTAAAAGGCCCCATACCTAAACAAAACAAGGGCCTAATATAAGCTGGCACAAACCCTGGGTAGTCAAACGCACGCATCGCTCCGCCTTGGAGAGCTTCTGCACGCAAATTATTGCCATAATCGAACACAGGGATTCCCTGGTCTAAAAAAGCCACCATCGCGTTCACCTGCAAAGCCATGCATTCACGCACATAAGCCAAATCACGTCGGGCAGAATCTATTGGGACATAGCCTACTTTGGGGTCATGCGCAGAAGTTTGGTCTGTCACCAAGTCTGGTCTAAAACCACGCTTAACTAATTCAGGATAAATCACAGCTGCATTGCCCAAAAGTCCGACACTTTTTGGAATTTTCTTTTCTTTGGCTTCTAAGCAAATTATCAAGGCCTCGTCTAAACTACTTGTCATAGTATCTAAGTAACGCGTTTCTAAACGACGTTTAATGCGCGACTCGTCGACTTCGACCACCAAACATACGCCATTACAAAGCGTTACAGCCAGAGGTTGAGCACCGCCCATACCTCCGAGACCAGCCGTGAGGACAATCTTGCCTGATAAGTCTCCATCTGTTTGAAAATGCATTTGAGCGGCCTGAGCAAAAGTTTCATACGTGCCCTGTAAAATCCCCTGAGTGCCGATATAAATCCAAGACCCGACAGTCATTTGACCATACATCATAAGACCGGCTTGTTCGAGTTTATCAAAATGTTCCCAAGTTTGCCAGCGACCCACTAAATTTGAGTTAGCAATTAAAACCCTGGGAGCATCTGCATGAGTTTTAACTATTCCAACTGCTTTTCCAGATTGAATCAACAATGTTTCGTTATTTTCCAAATTTTTTAGAGCCTTAATTATGACTTCTAAACAAGCCTTATTTCGAGCTGCTTTTCCTCTGCCACCGTAAACAATCAACTCGTCATGATTTTCGGCAACCTCTGGGTCCAAATTATTCAACAGCATTTGCAGGGCAGCTTGTTGGACCGAACCCTTACATTGAAAATCAAATTTCTCTTGTTTTGTAGACAGTGGGATGATATGGGGTGAAAAATGGGTAGGACTCATCTTACCTGTAACCTTTATTTGATTGGGGATATTCATGAAAACTCGTTATTTGTTGTTGACCGTTCTTTCCTTGGCTCTTTTCGCAACTTCCGCTTGCAGCAAATGCAGCAAAAGCAGCGAAGAAGCTCCTGCTGAAATGGCTCCAGAAGCAGCTCCAGCTGAAGTTGCTCCTGCTGAAGCAGCACCAGCTCCAGAAGCAGCTCCTGCTCCAGAAGCAGCACCTGCAGCTCCAGAAGCTAAATAATTCTGAGCAAGAACGTAAAAACCCTCTTTTGACACAATTGTGAAGAGAGGGTTTTTTTTATGGAACCTCTCCCTAAGTCCCTCTCCACCAAGTGGAGAGGGACTTCAAACCCAGTTCCCCCTCTCCAGTTGCTGGAGAGGGGGTTAGGGGGAGAGGTCATGGCAATCTTGCCTTCAAACCTTCCGAAACACTTTCACGGATGGTTCTAATCGACTGAGACACAAAAGTTTGACCTAATCGAAGTTCTAAAAACTGAGCAAATATTTTGTTCATCGCGTCTTCGATTTCATCGAGATTCGACATTCTCATAATAATATCGGCTTCAACTGAATCGCCCATGCTCTTTTCTAAACCCTGAGTTTTCACGCCTGAAAAAGAACCATCTAATGCATTGAGAGTAAAACTATGAACTCGGTCATCCACCACCAAATCTAGAGCCATCGATTCTACATAAGCCCCAGCCCGAATCGCCTGTAAGAACTCACCACTATCTTCCATTTTAGGACTCGCAATGGTCACTTTTTGCTCTTCACTATTAAGTGGCTTCAAACTGACTCGGCGCCCAATAGCGATTTTATCACTGAGCAAATCCGTATTAAAATAAAGCCAAGTTAAGAACTCAGGCCCCAAAAATAACAGCTTCATTTAGATTCTCCAAAAGGCCTTTAGAACGCAGCGAAACTTGCGAAGACAAAGCAATCTCAGGGTAAGTCAGTTGCCGAAGGCGCATCTGAAAAGTCTGTTCAAATAGCTTCTCAAATCGCTCAATCAAACCTTGTCCACGCGCAAAAAATCTAAGTTCTGAGCGAGACAAATCCCACAAAACATCGACGACTTTGCTCTTTGGCAAAATACGTTGCCGAAGTTCACTCATGACAGCTGACTCAATTTCTTGCCTGCTAATATCAGGGAACTCCAAAATTCTCTGTTCTACCAAATCTCGCAGCATGGCTTTGGGAAAGCTCAATTTATCTTCTCGATATCCTAAAACAACTCTTTCTTGAAATAAAAACTGGTCGTTTAGAATACGCTGTTCATCTAAATAGGGGTTCTGAATCGTTACCCAGCCTGAAGTTTCGTTATCTTTAGCTTCTGGATGCAAAGGCACAAAACGCCTCACAGCGAGTGCACGTTCAAAGTTTTCAATCAAGTTGTTGGGTGGAGTACCTATTACGGCAAAGCGCAAATAGGTCATTGATCCGGAAAGAATCGCCATGTGACCTCACGAGAAGCTATTGTGCAAGCTATCAAACTTACAGGGATTAATAAAAGAGCCGTAAACTGTGTTTGAGAAACAGCGAACAAGCAGGCAATTAAACCCGTGCTCAAGAAAATTCTTAAATCTAGACTCTTATTTTCAGAGACTGCAATATTATCAATACCGCCAAGGCCCAGTTCAAAAGCAATACTCACCAAAACAGGTATAATAAATTTCGAATTTAAACTGGCCACAGACACCGATAAAACACTGTGCGATAATGCCCAAAAAAGCCTAACACCATCACGTCTATCCAGCCCAGAAGACTTCAAAACAGCGTAGCTTGTTTTCAAATAATCAAACGCACTGATCCAAGTAATCCCTACAATCACAATGCACTGACACAAAATCGCGGTCTGGGATGAACAAAGCTGAAGCAACCAAAACCAATATAAAAAAGCTCCAGCAACAGGCATCGCCCAATAAGGAGCTATTTGACGCTTCCATAAAGCATAATAGGCCCAAATAGCTGTAAAGAAGAAGAGCCAAAATACTGAGACATAGAGCGCAGCCTGACGGCTTAAAAACAACGTCATAAAAACAGTTCCAAAACCGCCCATTTGAATAACCGTTTTAATCTTAGCCAATATACTGGTTTTGACCTGCTGACCTCTAAAAGCAACACTGCTGCGTAAAACTGTGAGTAGAAATTCTCGAGACAAAATAGCTGCTGGCACCCAAAAAGATATCCAACCATTGCCTGCAAGCGACAGCGTAATTGCCGCCATCATGATTTTATCTGCGACAGGATCCAACAAGCCACCGAGTTTGGTAGGCCCTTCTCGTCTAGCCATAACGCCATCGATAAAATCGGTCATGCCTAAAAAGACAAAAAGCAAAAAAGCCACCCAGTTCCAACTGGAATCAGCAAAGAGCAAAAGAGCCGAAGGAATCGGTAAAAATGCAATTCGCGCTAGAGTGACTTGATTCGCGGTCATCGTTTGCCAAGAGATTTGAGAGTAGCCAGTTCTTTTTTAGACAACATTCTAAACTCTCCGGGCGTGAGCCCATCGATCGAAATACCCGCAAAATGGGTTCGAACCAGTTTTTGAACAGGATGTTCAATACGCCAGAACATGTTTTTAATCTGGTTATTTTTGCCTTGTGTCAAGATCACTTTAAGCCAAGTATTTACTTTGGCTTTTTTGATAAGCTCAATCTGGCTTGGGCCTGTAGGACCATCTTCCAAATAAATCCCTCGACGCAATTTATCGATTTGTTCTTCGGTCGGTGTACCTTTGACTTTGACTTCGTAGACTTTTGGGACGTGGTATTTTGGGTGAATCAGTTGATTTGTCAGTTCGCCATCGTTGGTCATCAGCAGTGCACCTTCGGCGTCATAATCCAAACGACCGACCGGGTAGATACGCCCTTCTGCAGCACCTAAAATCAGATCTAAAACCGTCTTTCGACCGGCGGTATCTTTAGCTGTTGATACAACACCTGCTGGTTTATAGAGCAAGAAATAAACGCGTTCTGTCACTTCGTCAGAAGCCGTATAAACACGCTTCCCATCGACATAAATTTCATCTTTATCGGGATCGATCACCAAACCCTGTGATTCAACACGGGTTTTATTGACGCGAACGCGTCCTTCCTCGATGATCTTTTCGACTTGGCGTCTAGAAGCTACTCCCGCTCGGGCGAGTGCTTTGTGAAGTCTCTCTTGTGGCATAGGTCCCACTGTCGCCTTTTTAAGAGATGTTGGCAATATGGGTTACTAAAATACCAACTGATAACGAACCCCTGCTCCTTGACCGTATTTTTGGATTAAACCCAAAGAAACAAGCTGCAACAAAGCATGTCCCGTTGTTCGTCTTGCCAATTTGGTTTCCTGAAGAATCAAACTCATGGTTAAACGAATTTCCGGATGCTCTTTGAAGCAATCTAAAACTTTAGTAGCAGATTCTGATAAATTTCTGACTTTTTTAAAATGCTCTAAACTCATTTGGATTCCATCTAAAGCTAGATTCAGCATTTTAATCATGAAACGAACAAAGGGCTCAAAATTATACAAATCAGGATCTGCCGAAAATCGCCCCTGAGAACACTGATTTAAAACCAAATAATATTCTGCTCTATGCCGTTCAATTTGACGATCTATCCCTAAATAAGGAGCCAAACCAGCCAAACTTTCTTCATGACTTTGCAACAAAGCCAGCAAAAACAACCCTCGCCCCAAACGACCATTGCCATCCTGAAAAGGGTGAATCGCTAAGAAACGAAGTACAAACTGGCAGACAACCTCAAAACCAAAGGACCTTGTCTTGATTCGCTCGTTATACCAATGCAAACAGTCACGCATTGCTGCTTCTGTAATAGGACCTGGACTGGCGGTCTCAAAAACTGTTCTTGTCTCTCCGGTCGCTTTATTGTGCTCAATGACAGAGTTAAAAACGCCCTTATAGCGACCGACATAAGGGCCTGCTTGCTTGAAATGCCGCATCAATGAAGCATGCAACCCTCGAATGGTTGTCTCTGTTAACGGATAGAGTTCAGCACCCTGTTCATAAATCAAGTGAAGCATTTCTCGACACCCTGCGACTTCTTCAATGCTGCGTTCTCTGTCTTTAGACAGCTTATTTTCAATAAGACGCCGATGAGTATCAAATGCTGTCAATTTCGCATCTGCGGTTAAGACCGTATCGATCCAATTCACTTCTGCATCGGTTAGAACAGCATTTTCAATACGGGTAGAAGCACCAATAGAACTAATTCGGGCAGTACGGTGCATGGCAACAAGAGTCTCTGCCGGCATTCTTTTAATTTCTGCGTATTCATAGGCTAAACGCTGATAAAGTCTTTGTAATAACAACTGCATAAGCAAGACTGTGCCACATCGAGCCATATTGAGCAAGTTTTTTTGGCCCAATATGGCTCAATCTTGCCCAATCTGGATCGTCTTATTCGTTTCAGCTAAAACACCTAAAGCTTTGTCTAAATCATCCAAAGCTTCTAAGTTTTGACGCTCGTTTTCTGCGGAAAAGAAATCTTTGTCTGAGAACAAGTCTGTCAGAGTTAGATTATCAGTTTCTTCTGTTTTCTCTGTTTCAGGCTTCGTATCTTTCGATAAATCTTGGTATTCTTTCAAAGACGGCAGTTCATGAAGCGAATTAAATCCAAAAAATTCTAAGAACTCTTTGGTTGTTCCATACAGCAACGGCCTTCCCATGCCCTGAGATTTGCCCATAATTTTGACTAATTTAAGCGTTAACAAACGCTTTAGAGCACTCGAGCAATCAACGCCTCTAATATCTTCTATTTCTTGCCGAGTCACAGGTTGCCGATAAGAGACAATAGAAAGACATTCGAGCTGAGAAGCTGATAGTTTCTGAGGCTTTTCTTGCAACAAAGCACGCACCAGCGGCCCATACTCTGGAGCTGTCCTAAACACAAAACCACCGGCAGCTTCTTGAATAGAAATACCTGTCTGACGCTGTCTTAAATTTTCAAACGCCTGTTTAATATCTTCTTGGGCGTACTCATAGCCTTGATTTTCAAAAACAGTCGCGAGTTGAGTCAAAGAAATAGGCTCTGGCGCTGCAAAAATAAGCGCTTCTAAAGCATGTTCTAAATTAAACATCGACATCTCCTAACTCTCCATCAAAATCATTTTCTAATGCTTTTAAATTAATCTCTGAACTGCCTGGCTCTTGCTTGATTTCAATTAGCTTAAGGCGCGCCATTTCTAAAATAGCGAGAAAAGTCACAATCAGATCAAGCTTGCTCTTGGCCCCAAAATAAAACAGCGCATCTTGAAACAGAAAACTTAATTTGATTCGACTAAAATCAATCATTTCAGCCAATCTAGCCCGAATATTCACCGCTTCAAAAGAAACCGTATGACCTGTTTTGGGCTGCAAAGATTCTAGAATTTTTGCGAAATTCTCTATGAGTTCAAACGCATTCACGGGTGCCAGTAAGCGATCCTCCTGAGGCTCTAACTCAGGTTCTTCATACGTACGCCCAAAAATATTAAAGCCCAAATAATCACGCTGTGAAAGCTGTTCTGCCACTTCTTTGTAACGCTGATATTCAAGCAAACGGCGTATCAGCTCAGCTCTTGGGTCAAGGCCCGACTCTTCTTCTTCTGCAACTTGTTCTTCTTGTGGAAGCAACATTTTGCTTTTGATTTGCATCAATGTTGCCGCCATAAGCAAAAACTCACCCGCCAAATCAAGCTCTAAGTTCTGGATTTCTTCTAGATATTTTTCAGTGATAATCGATATGGGAATGTCAAAAATATCGAGCGAGTGTTTTTTGATCAAGTGCAGCAATAAGTCTAACGGCCCTTCAAAATTAGGCATCTCCACACGAAGCTGCTCTGATTCAGGATTCGGGCTGTAATCTTTCGTATCTTGGTCAGTAAATTGCCCTCGTGCCTCAATACGACACCGGTCATCACCTAACGAAACAGCTGTTAGATCAAGAGCCATGACATTCCCCACAGAACCATCCTAACTCCATAGCCTACGACAGCTCCCCCACCAAAAAGCAAGACGGCGAGCAAAATCAATGACAGCCGAGGAGCAAACATCTCATATTTATAAGCTAATTCTCTGGGCAACAAAGCCAACAAAACTTTAGTGCCATCAAGCGGAGGCACAGGGATCAAGTTAAAAACGAACAAAGATACGTTCAAGATAATAAATGGCTGAAAAAGCCCCAGCAGAGAAAACCCCCTGTATTGAACAATGGCCATGCAGAAAAAAGCCATGACAAGATTCGACAAAGGCCCTGCTATCGCTACGAGAGATTCCGCTGTTCGTGTCGAAAGTGGCTTACCAAAAATTTTTCGCTTTAAAAAATTGGGGTTATACGGTGATGGCTTACCTGCAGCGAAAATGGGCATCCCTCCTGAAAGAGACGACGATGCAATAATCAAGATAGCTGGCAATGCAACCGTCCAGATAGGGTCTATATGTTTGAACGGATCAAGCGTGAAGCGACCCATCTGTTCACCTGTTTTGTCTCCAAGAAAACGAGCCATCGCCACATGCGAAAACTCATGAATCGTAATTGCTAAAATCAAAGCTCCCAGTGTCATGACTAGATTGAGAATTAGATTATCCATTGTGTTTTATGCCCTTGGGTGGTGTTTATCATACAACTGATGCAAACGCTTCTGGTCTACATGCATATAAATTTCGGTAGTTGACAAGTCAGCATGGCCCAAAAGAGCCTGAATTCCGCGTATATCTGCTCCGCGTTCAATTAAATGCGTTGCAAAACTGTGTCTAAGCTGGTGCGGCGAAATCGATTTTTGGATACCAGCAAGCCTCGCGTATTTTTTGAGAAGCTTCCAAAAACCCTGCCTGGTCATGGGGAAAAGTGGCCCACCTGTTGCCCTCAAATTCTCTAACGCAGCGATTGCTTTCTCTCCAAGAGGGATTAAGCGTTCTTTGTTGCCTTTTCCGCGTATTTTCAAAAATCCACGCGATAAATCTACATCTTCAAAACGCAGAGAAATCAATTCTGAAACACGTAATCCTGTCGCATAGAGCGTACAGACCATCGCGTAATCTTTGGGGTCTGGAATCGCTGCCAAAAGCGCATCGATTTCTTCTAGACTCAAAAATTGAGGTAGTTTAGAAGGCATTTTAGGCAATTCCAAATCAGCTGCTGGGTTTACTTTAAGAAGCCCTTCTCGCATCCAAAATCTAAAAAATTGCCGAATGGAAGATAAATGCCTGTTTTGACTGCGTACTCCAATGCCAGAATCTGAAAAAGCCTTCTGATAAGCAATCAAATCTTGCTTGCTAAAAGATTCAGGGATTAGGTTTTGAGCCTCGGCATAGCTCGCTAATCTCTCTAAATCTCGTTGATAAGACTCTAAGCTATTGGCGCTAAGCGCTTTTTCAACTTGGGCATAGTTGATAAATCCCGTGATGGCCTCTGACCAATATTGCTGCATATGTTTCTCTAATCAGTAGCACAAAATCAAAGAATGTTCTATTTGCCGGGTGTGAATCCTTGTTATCTTGCACTTCTATTTTTATTTTCGCTGCCACTCTATTGTGAGTCGGTGTCGGTGATTGCAGAGATTCCAACAGGTTTTCACATTCTTAAAGAAGCTCCTGTCAAAATAAAAACAATGCCTTCAAATCAATTTCAAATTCTGTCCTTTTCTCAAAAAGGCAATACTTGGACTTCTTCCCTGAAAGCTTTTCAACCTGGAACACACCGCTTAGAGGGTGTCGTTGAATTTTTTATTTGCGATAACAAGCAGCCATGCAAAGCAACAAAACACTCTTTTTCCGAGAAATTTAATGCCAAATAAAATAATCACAGCCTTCTTTTTACTTCTCTCAGGAATCCAACAACTTCAAGCTGGTGCTTGTTGTACTTCAGCGGCCTCTTTTGGAGTTGGTCGCTTACTGGTTTGGGAAAAAGCCAGTTCAGGCATTCGAATGTCTGCAGCCAGAGATCTTAAATATCCTTCTTCTCTTTGGCGAACAGAAGCTTGGGGCATGGTTGGGTTTAGTGAGCGCTGGTCAGCTTTTGCGACTGTGCCTTGGGTTGTGCCTATCGAACACAAAGATGACATCACCTTAAGCCATGGGATTGGAGATGTTCAATCTGGAGCTCGCTATCAAGTCATTCAAATTGGCGAATATTCCGAACTGCCTTCTTTAGCGCTTATTGGGACAATCACGTTTCCGACAGGAATTCCCGGAGTAAAGAACATACCTTCTACAGGCCGCGGGATTTGGGCTTTGGCGCTTGGGGCTAGCCTTGAAAAAACATGGATGCCTTGGTTTTTGCAACTCAACTTAGGTACAACGATTCCAGTTTCAGACCGAAACGTTAGCTTTGGAGTAGGCGCACAAGCCACTTTTGTAGGAGGCCTTGAACTGTCTCACAATATCGTACTCAGCGGTATTCTAGATGGAACCTATGAGTTCCCCATGAAGAAGCTTGATGGCTCACAGGCCCGTGCTTTTGGCTATCGAACCAGCACTGGACTCTCGTTAGCTTATCGCTTCAGTCCGCATTTTACACTCCAGGCTTCAGCCATGGCAGATTTGCCTGCTGCCACGAAACTGAGCGCTATGCTGCCCACTTATGCAACCGTATCGACAGGACTACGATATGGGTTTTTCTAAGCATATCTATGTCTTGCTTCTATTAACCAGTTGTCAATCGTTCGTGACAGGAAAAACGAGGATTCAAGATTTTGCGGTTAAAGATCGTGAAGCGACTGTTTTATTTTGGTGGGCAACCCAGTGTCCCTGCGTAACCCGTTTTCAATCACGGATGGAAGACCTAGCGGAGTCCTATGCAGGAAAATCTGTTGCAATGTTTGCGGTCGCCAGCAACGCAGATGAGTCTTTAGAGCAAGTACAGAGAATCAGTCAGCAACGCCAATTTAAACTGCCGATTATTTTTGATAAAAACGGCGTTTTAGCCAAACAAATAGGCGTTTACACAACCCCAACAGCCGTATTGCTTGATTCCGAAGGTGAAGTTCAGTTTATGGGTTGGATAGACAATGAGCGTATGCCAGGAGAAAAAGATCGAGTGCCTTATTTGCAAAACGCATTAGACCAGTTCTTAAATCAAGAAAAAATTACAATGCCCAGAGCCCCTATTTATGGCTGCCCAATCACAAAAACGTTGTTTTAATTTAACTCTCAAGCCCACTTTCGGACACCGTGTAAAACTCGCAGAATAACTAATCTCTGCTCAAAAACCGAATAAGCAATCAAAAATGGCGTTTGCGTCACAAACATTTCTCGAGTTTGTGAAACTCTTCCAGCACGCCCAATTCCAGGATTTTTAGAAATTAATTCAACAATTGCCATAATGCGTTCAGCAACACGAGCAGCAGCAGACGGATTCTCAATTCTAATAAACTCACGTAAGGCTACCATATCGTCACGTGCTGGTTTGGCCCACACTATTTTCATCGAGGTGCTGCCTTCTCTTCTGCAGTCCCCCAAGTTTTCAACCATTCATCCATCTCATCGCCAGAAATCAGATTTCCACCTTCAGCGGCTTGAACACCTTCTTTAATCGCTTGAACTTGCCAGGCATTAGAATCTAAATATGAACGCAACGCTTCATTAATCAACCAAGACCGTGCTCGATGAGTGCTCTTAGCTAAATCATCCAACTTTTCTTTAAGATCGGGGAGTACGCGTGCGGTTAATACGATTGACATCATCGTATACACTAACATGCTACGTATGCTTAGTCTACTTCTACCTCATAGCCACTTTTTCTTTGGTATATCTCAGAATACCTTGTACGATGCCTTCGGCCAAAGCATGCTGATAAGCGTCATCTTTGAGACGTTTTTCATCTGTCTTGTTGGAAATAAAAGACGTTTCGACCAAGATTGCCGGCATTTTAGCGCCCATCAAAACATAAAACATGGCCTGTTTAAGACCTAGATTCTTAATATCATCCCATTGCTGCAATAAGTTTCCACAAAGACTATCTTGCACAATACGGCCCAATCGCACGCTATCGCTCACACTCGATTTCATAGCTAAGTCAGCCAAAATGAACTCCAGGTTCGAAGTTTCAGATTCACTCATCGCGTTTTCACGAGCAGCCAATCTTAATGCATATCTATCGTGGGAAATATTCAAATAATAGGTCTCAACACCTTGAGTTTCGCGATTCAGCGATGCGTTCACATGCACCGAGATAAACAAATCAGCCTGTTTCTTGTTAGCAAAATCGGTTCTAAACGGCAAAGTCAAAGTTTTATCATGGTCGCGCGTCAAAAAGACTTCGGTACCAGGAATGATCTTTTCGATTAAAGCTTTCATGCGTTTTGAGACAGCCAAAGTGACATCCTTTTCGCGTAGGCCTTTCTTTCCAATAGCTCCAGGGTCATCTCCGCCATGTCCAGGGTCTATCACGATTCGAAGCGATTTCTTCTCTTCTGCCTGAACAACAGGAGCAGCAACAGGCTCTTC
>JBAXMC010000035.1:0-13689 GCA_037134495.1 Myxococcaceae bacterium | reverse complement strand
CCCCTCCCCCCATCATTGTAATCGACCTTGGCCTTGACGATTGAACTGCTGGAGCTATAGACGGATTCAGAGACAGAGCTTGTTCGTCTCTCAAGACTGTTTCAATTCGGTGTCGATATGCTGGGTCTATCCAGGTCCACTGCATTAAGATTTCTCTTAAAAACAGTATCAGAGGATCGTCGTTTACTGGCGCTGCTTCACGGCACGTAGGACAATTTCTTGTTCTAGATTCTTGAAACCATCTGTTGATACAGCCTCGGTGAAATGAGTGACCGCAAGATTGTCTTAACGCGCAAGCGCCTTCTTCCATCAAAGGGGCAGTACATATAGCGCAATCCTGATTCGACTCTAATAATTCAGTGATTTCTTGATGACCGTTCTCCATTGCTAATTCAGATGCCGTCTTCCCCGCAGCATCTTGTATCCCGCACAGGTCGGCAAATAACTCTGGCATAGACAGAAAGTAGCGGACAACTTGGAAATTTCCTTCAGCTGCTGCAGCATGGAGAGCTGTTCGCCCTTGGATATCAAGAACGTAAGGGTTGTGTCCACGTCGCACCAAAAAATCAACCATTGTTAAAGCATCATTCAAAATGGCAATATATAGCGGAGAGCGGCCTAAGTTGTTTTGTGGTTCCCGAATAATGTTTGGATAATCAAGTAACAATTTGGCTACGGATATTTTTCGTTGATTTGTCGCCCAATGTAGGGGCATATTTCCGTCATTATCTTGAATATTGAGATCGATTCCTGGTTGTTGAAGTAACCAACCTACCAAGTGCTCATTTCCAAGATAGACTGCTTGAGAGAAAGCTGTGTATCCATCGTTATTTTTCCAGTTCAAATCGAAGCCTGCCGCGATTAATTCTTGCAAACGGACCTCATCGTCAGCATTGACCGCTTGGATCATTAAGTCCGCAAAGATTGGCTGTATCTCTGGCCGACTTTCTCGCACATGCTCAGATGGTTTCTTGTTATATTTATCCGCTCTGTTCAGATCAGCGCCTGCTTGAAGAAGAATCGGTAAGTGATGGGTCAGCCTATTGCGGATAGCCCATCCTAGAGCTGTATCCGCAGTATCGGTGTTTGGATTAGCCCCGTGATTAATCAACCACAACAAGATATTTTCGTCAGAATTCCGGACAGCCCACATCACAAAAGACATGCCTCCAGATGACTCACTGGGATCCACTCCGAATTCCCAGAGAAGATCAAGTGCTCGCTGCGAACCCAGCATAACCGCTTTCTTAAATAACGTTGTAGCCGAAGAAGGGTTGCTTCGAATTTGCTCGACATCTCGCAACAGCGACATGGTTTTCGTTAATATCTCCTTTATTTCTAGATGGTTATGCTCGGTTGCATATTCTAATGCAGTCAATCCATCGCTGTCTGTAGCCGTAATTTCTTCTAGCGTCATTGTACTGATTAATTTTCGAACAGTATCTGGATGACCCTCAATAACCGCCCGGAAAAATGCATTGGGCCCTATTTCAGAGTCTTCTTCGTCTGGTGCAAGCAAAATACCACCGCTCGCTTGGCTTGTTTCTTGGCTCCCCCCTGACGTTGCTGAACCGGCACCAGACAGACCCGGGATTTTTAATATACGAATACATTTCCCAATAAAAGTTTTCACACTGGAAAATATTTCTGTATCCCAGTCCCATTGAGCACGGCTCAACACAAGAAGCAAATGAACCCATCTGGAATTGAGTTGATGATCAGAATCTTTCTGTTCGATTTCTTTCATTTCAGAAACCTGGGCTTCTCTCATTTCAACAACAGTTTTTAGGGATTTTGCAGATTCTAAGCCAACAGAAAGAAACTTGCCTAAGTTCCGAGAGAGTATGTGTTCCATTGAACCCATAGAATTTGATTCTGAAAAATCAAAGAACAAGGGGGCTTTCTTTGCTTTTAGAGGCTCCTGATTACGCAACATATTTTTACTGTTCGGTACAACGATGTTTCCAGCAAAACAAAGAAGAGATATGTTAATAAACAAAAATATCAATTTAAACATTTTCCTATAATACACAAAACAAAAACAATGTAAAGCCAGTATTTTTTACCGTATTTAAAATTCGATAGACCTTATCGCCCCTGGAATTTCTAGAACGATTGGTTGCCCTGATACCGCCTCTCCGCAAGCATATGATCCGCTACAGAGAGCAAATCAGACCCAAATCAGCTAAAGAAACCACTGTTTTGTTCAACTCAGACTCTATCCAGAACAGCCGCTATGATAATTGCTTCACAGGCAAGCTCTCCATCTACGTAAGCTTTAGCTTTTAATTTACAGATAGTTTTCTTGAAAGCCAACAACTCAACTTCCAAATCTAATCGGTCACCAGGTCTAACCGCTTTTCTAAATCGTACTTCGTCTACGCCGGCCAAAACTGCAAGCTGGGTTTTTGAATCATAGAGTTTTGATTCATGACATAAAATTGCGCCAGCTTGGGCCAGGGCTTCGATTTGTAGGACACCTGGCATAATGGGGTTATTTGGGAAATGCCCATTAAAGAAACTCTCGTTATGAGTTAAATTTTTATAGGCCTTAATTCTCTTTCCTAGCTCTACCTCAACGACCCGATCGACGAATAAGAACGGGTATTTGTGAGGCAAGACATTCAGCATTATTTCTTTTTAGCTTTAGCTGTTGCAGCAGGATATGCCGCATTGTAGCGCTGAATCACGGTATCAGTAACATCCAAACCAGATTGAATATATACAACCGTTGCTTCGCTCTTGTTCAAAATCGCCGTGTAGCCTTCTTTCTTTGCAATATCGTGAACGATGGGGTTCATTTTTTTCAAAATATCACCCATCACTTCTTGTTGTCTCTTCACCATATCTTGTTGCATGTTGCCATACATCTGCTGAGCTTCAGCAACTTTTTGTTGAAATTCCATCCCTTTGGCTTGACGTGCTTCTTCTTTCATCACAGCACTTTGGCTTTGAAGAGAATCTTGAAGTTTTTTGAGTTCAGCTTGTTTCTTATCCAGCAAGTCTTGCTTTTTCTTGAACTCATCTTGAAGTCTAGCTTTAGCTGCTATGCCCTCGCCTACTTCATTGACGGCTCGTTCAAGTTCTACAACCCCAATTTTGGTGTCTGCATAAACAAAAGATGACAACAATCCTACAGTCAAAATGAGAAAGCGCATTGGAAACTCCTTATGAAACAACGCCTATCACAAAAGAGGACGCGTGACAGTATGAATATGAATCGTATTGGTTTTTTGAGCAGGTTTCAGTGGCACTTTCGTCAGCATGACAACCGTATCGCCTGCTGATAAATTCCATTTTTGTTGCAGCTTTTCATTGACATGAGCAAGCAAAGTTTCAAAATCATGAGGGGGAGCAATGACATCGCTCTCAACACCCCAGCTGAAAACCAAGCGTCGTTGTTCGTTAATACCCGGCACAAAAGCAATCAGTGGCACTTTCGGTCGGTAACCACTCACTAACCTGGCCGTACTGCCCGAACTGGTATAAATTGCGATAGCCTTGGCTTGCAACTCTTCAGCAGCTCGAGTACCTGCCAGAGATGCAATATTTTGGTGCTGCTGACCAAGACTCGTGACTAATTTCACATTGTGACGCCAATATTTAAGCAAATCAGATTTTTCGACTTCTCTGATAATACGGTCCATCGCCATAGCTGCTTCAAACGGATACTCGCCCGAAGCCGTTTCAGCCGAAAGCATCAGCATGTCTGCACCATCTAAAACAGCATTCGCAACATCGCTCGCTTCAGCACGGGTTGGACGAGCAGCCGTGATCATTGACTCCAGCATTTGTGTTGCCACAATCACTGTTTTCCCTTGTTCAATCGCTAACGTTATGATCCGTTTTTGGGCAACAGGAACTTGTTCAAACGGCATTTCAACGCCCAAGTCACCTCGAGCAACCATCACACCATCAGACTCTTCGATAATTTCTTCAAGTTTATCAAGCGCCTGTTGCTTTTCTATTTTGGCAAACACCAAAGGACGTGTTTTTGAATTAGCCAGTTCTTTGCGAAGCAATCGAACATCGTCAGCAGAACGCACAAAAGAAAGCGCCACAGCGTCTACGCCAACCTGAGCTCCAAAATGAACATCTCGAATGTCTTTTTCGGTCAAACTTGGAGTAGAAAGACCACCCGATGGAACGTTAATACCTTTGTTGCTTTTAAGAAGTCCGCCATAGACAACTTCACAAAAAATCTCTCGTTCATCCTGAACAGACAAACAACGTACCGCCAATTTGCCATCGTCTAATAAAATCAAATCGCCAGGTTTAACATCTTTGGGTAAATCCAAATACTGCGTTCCAAAACGCTCTTGGGTTCCCAGAATATCTTCTGTCGTAATAACCGTCTGTTCGCCAGCTTTCAGTAAAACGCCCTCGCCTGCCATCTTCCGGGTTCTAATCTTAGGACCTTGCAAGTCTTGCAAAACACCCACAGGACGCCCTAATCGAGCAGATACAGCACGGACTCTGTTGATTACAGCTCTGTGAAATTCCAAATCTCCATGCGAGAAATTAATCCTGGCCACACTCATCCCAGCCAAAATAAGGGCTTCAATCGCTTCTTCCGAAGACGACGCAGGCCCAAGAGTGAACATCATTTTAGTTCGACGCATAAATTATCTGACTTTCCGCCATAAAGAAACGTTCATACAAATTGCCAACGCTGCTACTTGAATCAGCATTGACGCACCACCATAGCTTACAAACGGCAAAGGAACCCCGGCTACAGGTAGTAAACCAATTACCATGCCAACATTGACCATCAAGTGCCAAAAGACAACAGACGCCGCCCCAATAGCCAACAAACTAGCAAATCGATCATGTGCTTTGCTGGCTATTTGAATCATCGATAAAATCAGACCCAAAAAGAGCATCAAAACAAAAAGAGCTCCCACAAATCCCCACTCTTCTGCGAGTACAGAGAACACAAAGTCCGTGTGATTTTCTGGCAAAAAAGAAAGCTGAGTTTGGGTGCCCTCGCCAAATCCTTTTCCAAGCACTTGCCCTGAACCGACAGCTATCATCGACTGCATCGCTTGATAACCCTTGCCTCTAATATCTGCATCAGGATCTAAAAACGTATGTACTCTATGTTTTTGATAGTCTTTGAGAAAAAAATTCCAGCCCACCAACGCGATACTCACAGCAAAAAATCCAGCGATGACAAGCGACATGGTACGCATACCACAGAATAAAACCATCGTACTCGAAATTGCCAAAACAATCATACCTGTCGCCAAATCGGGTTCTACGGCAATCAAAACAAACGGAATCAACATGATATCGCCAAGCGCTACAATCTGATAAAAGTGCAGTCCCTCGCGCCTAATTTGATTGAGCGAAAGTCCTAACCAAATAAAACCGATTAAGATTCCCATAATAGCAAACCAGTAATACTCAGGAAATTTTTTAATCACCCAAATACAAGCGATCATGGCCACCAGAGGCCTTGATAGATTAAACGGCCTGATTAAATCGCGCAGACGATAACCTCCGTAGATTTCGTAATCTGTACAAAATCGAGCGGTCGCTAAAACAGCTGCAATTTTCGCAAGTTCAGAAGGCTGAAGACGCATAAACCCAATATCGATCCAACGCTGCCCACCTTTTGCAACAACACCGAAAATTAAAACAGCAACCAATAGCCCCATCACGCCTACATAAAACGGGTAGGCAATCAAACCCAGGGTTCTCGTTTGAACAAACCCAATCACGACAGCAACGCCTGCAGCGATCAAAAGCCACAGCATCTGGTACATAAACAAGTTCGGCTGCGTAGCTCTCGCAGCAGACGCAATATTAATCACCCCAACCAAACTGAGTAGCACGGCGTAAAACAGCACTCCCATCGGGAAACGGACTTTGAATGAACTATTTTTGCTGCGCATAACGCCCCTTTCCTCTGACTTTTTCGTACCAAACTTTAATCATTTCAGCCACAACAGGCGCAGAAGAAGCACCTCCGAATCCTCCATGTTCAGTCATAGCGACAATAACAATCTCCGGTTTCTCTGCCGGTGCAAAACCCACAAACCAAGCATGGTCACGTTCCAAATAAGCCACCTGACCCGGTTCCAAGTGTTTCACCGATTTAGACAGTCTCACAACTTGAGCCGTACCGGTCTTACCACCGACTTTTACGCCTGACTCTCGAAGCCATTTAGCTAATTCCGGCAAGTCAGAACGGTATAGCAAACCTGCAGCAGTCCCGCCCGGCTCTAAGACATGAGACAGACCTTCTTTGACAAGAATCAAGTTCTGAGTGCTCTCTTTCAAATGTGAAGCAATAATAGGACGTTTTTTTTCAATCAAATTATTTTCAATATCATAAATTTCACGAACCAATTGCGGTTTATAAAGCGTCCCACCGTTCACAATAGCATCGTAAGCCACAGCCAGTTGTAAGGGTGTGACTGTCACATCACCTTGTCCAATCGCGCTGTTGACTACAAAGCCAGGTGCATAATAGCCTAACCGTTTTTGATAGTAGGCTTTGTCCGGCATAATACCCGGAATTTCCATGTCGAGCTCAACACCTGTCTTACGACCAAAGCCCAGCAATCTTGCTGTTTCTGCTAATTTATCAGGTCCAAGTTCATAGCCTAAATTATAAAAGAAAACGTCGCACGATGTTTTAAGAGCTTCAACAACGTCTAGGCTGCCATGACCGTCACGCTTAAAACAACGCCAGCTGGCTTTTCCAAGACTAAATAGACCGTTGCAATATTTATGATCAGTTGATTTTAAAGCACCATGTTCAAATCCTGCGATTGCCGTAACAGCCTTGAACGTACTTCCGGGTGCATAGTGTTCTTGAATGGCTTTATTGAGCCAAGGTTTGAGTGGATCTGCTGTCAAAGCTTGGAATATTTTTCGATTGTTTCGGGTAATAATCTGATTCGGGTCATATGCCGGAAAACTAGCCATCGCGAGCACAAACCCCGTTCCCACTTCTAAGGCGACCACAGAACCCGCTTTGCCAGGAAACGCTTTTTCAGCTGCTTTTTGCAGCTCTAAATCAATCGATAAAGTTAGATTATGACCAGGGACAGAAGGTTCTACGCGATCATCACCGAGCCAATCGGCTTCCACAGCTTCAGAAAAACGTCTTCCTTTAGCATCGACAACCGTTCGTTCAAAACCATCTTCACCACGCAAAACAGACTCATACATGAGCTCTACTCCACGGCGGCCAATGCGTTGACCCTGTCGATATTGCGGCTTTTTAACAAGCTCGTTCGCTGAGATTTCGTTTAAGTACCCTAAGGCATGAGCAGCCAATGAACCCTGCACATAGCGTCTTCGAATCGAGTCAAAAAGTGCAAGCCCAGGCAGTGCTCCCAATGAAATAGTGCCTTCGAGCCTCGCATAAGAATCAAACTCTAAATCACTCACCAACAAAACAGGCTTATACTGACCCAATCCCTGTGCTTTTTTTACAGCTGAATCCCAATAGACAGACATTTCTTCTGGAGGCAATCCTAGAAGCACAGTTAACTCTTTAAGAGCAATCTCTCTCGATGGAAACAAAGCAGGTTCTATATGGACATTGCAATTTTGAACAAAGACGCCTGGGACATGTTCAGCAGCAAGCCAAGTTTCAAACTGAGAACAAGCGAAATTACTTAATTTGGCCAAAACGAATTCTGTCTTCGCTGCTTTTATTTGAGCAACGGCTAAAGCAATGTCTGCTTTTTTGTAACTCAAAAAGGGCGCCATTTTTCGAACGGTTTGATAGGTATCTGGCAACAAAGAAAAAGTCACATACAAGTCATGCGAGGGTCTATTATCGACCAAAGGCGCACCTGCCTGATCCAAAATCAAACCTCGACTGTGACTAATCGGGCGTTCTTGAATAAAATTGCTCTCGCTGCGACTCAAATAATAATCGCCTCGAATAATTTGCAAATAAAACAGCCGAAATACTAACGTAAAAAAAATAATAATCGGGATAAAACTTAAAAAAACAAATCTTTTTTCAGAAAAATACATAATCAATCCATCTTAATCACCCGTCTGGGCAACAAATAGAAAACCAAAAATCCAATACAGGCATCTGCTATCGGCCCAAATATTAGGTTTACCCCCCCCCAATTTCCCATCTGAACCATCATCAATCGGTAAATCAATGATGTCCCGCACAAAAAGCCAACAAACATAGGCCAATGCGGCTTACCTAGCCAAGAACTCATGCCCATGCCCAAAGCGCCTAAAAACGCCAAGAGCACCATGTTGACCCCTGTGATGCTTCCAGTCAATGAATCAATTAAGATCCCGGCAAAAATTAAAGCCCATAGACCCTCAACCATCCCCAAACAAAAAATCACCAAAACCAAAACAACAGGAGCCACCAAAAACAGTGCGCTGGAAGCATGAAATACAACCACCATGGCATTCAAAAAAGCCTGGTATAACAACGTAAACAACATGATCAAAAAAAAAGCGATCATGGTTTTACGCTCATCTGTAGAGTCTCTAAAATAATTTCTCGACGTTTCCAGGGTTGAGTATGGGAGCCTTTGGTTAGAAGGAGAACTTGCTCTAAACGATTAAAAGCCACAAAAGGCTCAATTTCAGCTTCTACATAAAGCCCCTGTCGATGATTTCGAATCTTGCTAATCGTCCCGACAGGCATCCCCTCTGGGAATTTGGCACCCAGCCCCGAAGTTACAACGATATCGCCTACGCGTATATCTTGAAGGCGATCGAAGTCTCTGACCATCAAACCTCTTAAAATGCCTTTGGCCCTCGAACGTTCAACAACAATATCAACCGCACTAGAAGAGTCCGTTAAGAGCAAAATCTGGCTACTATATTTACCCGCCAAAAGCACTTGTCCGACAGCTCCTGAATCCGAAATAACGGCATCGCCTTTTTGAACACCGGCTTTGGTTCCTTGGTCAATCTGAACCGTCCGTATGAGTGGGGTTCCAACCTGCCCAATCACAGTCGCGCCAACAACACGGGGACCGGTGACCGAAGATGAAAATTGTAGCAACTGTCTAAGTCTTTGATTTTCTCGTTCACTTTCACTAAGTAAAATTTGCAGTGTTGTTAACTCATGTTTTTGGTAACGAAGTTCAAACAGTTCGTCTTTTGAGTTCTGCTGCACAAAATAACGTTCAAGAGAATCAGAGACCCCGCTGAACATCCATAAAACAGCTTCTTGAAAAGAAACAGACGTGTCTAGAAAAGTTCCAGAGACTGCATCTGACAGAGCCGGAAGTTTTTTCTTAAAATGCAAAAAAACAAACGGCAACAAGAGCAGCAGCACCACTCCAGCAAGTGTCCTAAAACGAGCTAAAAATCTCCACACAAAAAAGACCTAAATAGTTAATACCTGTTTTAAACGATCCAACTCTTCCAATACTTTGCCTGCACCCAGGACTGTACCACACAAAGGATCACCTGCTAGAACGACAGGAACACCTGTCTCTCTTTGCAGAAGAACGTCCAAATTGCGCAACAAAGCACCGCCACCAGAGAGAATAATACCTCGATCTACTATGTCAGATGCAAGCTCTGGGGGTGTTCTTTCTAAACTAATTCTTACAGCCTCTGCGATTGCGGCTACAGGTTCGGCCATAGCTTCACGAATTTCATCACAACCGACCTCGATGGTTCTAGGAACTCCGGCAATAATATCACGGCCTTTCACTTCCATTGTTCCCAAATTATCATCAGGGAAAGCTGAGCCTAAACGAATTTTAATTTGTTCAGCTGTTCGTTCACCGATCAACAAAGAATAGTGCTTCTTAATACTTGAAGTGATCGCATCATCCAAATTGTCGCCGCCAATTCGAACAGAATGGCTATAAACAATCCCGCCCAGAGAGATCACTGCGACTTCTGTGGTTCCACCACCAATATCTACGATCATATTGCCGTACGGTTCTGTGATCGGCATCCCGGCACCGATCGCAGCCGCCATCGGCTCTTCTATCAAAAACACTTCACCCGCATTGGCTGCTTCAGCTGCTTCTTTAACGGCTCTTTTTTCAACTTCAGTGATCCCTACGGGTACACCGATCACCACTCTGGGTTTAATAAAAGCCATTCGACCTAAGACACGTTCAATAAACGTCCTCAGCATTTCCGCCGTTGCATCAAAATCAGCGATCACACCTTTTTGAATCGGACGTATCGCTTGAATAGCACCAGGCGTTCTACCCAGCATATCTTTGGCTTCACGACCCACAGCAACAACACGATTTTTGCCTACCAATCTTTGATCCACAGCAACGACGCTGGGCTCATTGATAACAATACCGCGGCCATGCAGAAACAAAAGGGTGTTAGAGGTCCCTAAATCAATTGCGATGTCACTAGAAAACCAACCAGGAAGAAAACGAGCCATAGTAATTTTTTTGTAGCGCAGTTATAAGTACTTTTGAACCAAAAAAGGAAGAAAAAATGCTTGATGTCATGCGCCGAAACTCAAACTCCTGGTTGTTCGTGCTTATATTTGCGATTATTACGTTCGTATTTGCGATCAGCTTGGGCATTAGTGGGGTCAATGTTAGTGGAGAACAAAAATACGCGGCTGACGTCAATGGCCACGTCATAACGTTTCAAGAATTCCAAATGGCTTATGCAACGCAAGTCAAAATGATCCAATCGGTATCGCCTGATTTTAATCCGGAAGGCCCAATCGCAGAAACGCTCAAAAAAACAGTTTTGGATCGTCTGATCGCCAAAGTGCTTTTGAATCAATTGGCAGCCAAACAGAAATTTTCGATCTCTGATCAAGAGCTTGCCACGTTTCTTAGAACTCAGATTTTTGACAAAGATAAAGGCTTGGACCGAGAAACTTATAAGCGCGCGATCTATTCGAACTATCACATGAGCGAAAATCAGTTTGAAAACCAACTGAGACAAGATTTGCTTGCAGAAAAAATGACGAATTTGCTTGAAACAGCAGGTCCGATCGCAAGCTACATAGAATTCTTGAAGAAAAATGCGAATATTAAGACTTGATTATTTTGTTTGGTTGATTTGCATCGCTGCCGTAATCTGTGGCCTGGGCGCTTTATGGGATTATTCAAATAAGCCAGGTCTCCCAGCCACTGCGCAGTCTCTCTGGCCAACGAATGCCCATTTTTTACGCGATCCCAACTTTCCCACCCTTGTCATGTTCATACACCCACGCTGTGATTGCTCAGAAGCCAGCATGAGCGAGCTGAACCAGATCACAGCCCAAATTAATTCCAAATTAAACACCGTAATTATTTTTGTAACAGCACCCAATTCTGATAACTCTTGGAAAAATACCGCTCTCTGGGCAGGAGCCAAACTCATTCCCAATGCACAAATTCTGCTAGATAAAGGGGCTCTCGAAGCGGATCGATTCGGAGCCAAAACTTCGGGGCAAGTATTGCTTTATGACAAACAAGGTCACCTTGTTTTTAGCGGAGGCATTACAAATACTCGGGGCCACTTAGGAGATAGCTCTGGAAAAACTGCCGTGATTTCTTTTGTTAACGAAAACCGACTAGACCACCCGAGTACACCTGTTTTTGGGTGTGTACTAAAAGACTATTCTTAGCGCCATCTATTGAAAGAACTGAGAACAAAACAGTGATGACCACAAGAGAAAACCGAAACATGCCACGGGCCCAAATTGCGTCATCTGCAGCCTTAAGGCCTTTGATGCACAAAATCAGCCAAATCAAACTCAAGAAGAGAGCTACGCCAGAATACAAATATCCGGCATAGCCAAAATAGGTCAGTGAAAGCGTCGCCACACAAAAAGCTATAATATAAAGATGCATTTGGATTTTTGTTTTATAAAAACCTTTTTTAACTGGCAAAAGCGGAATTGATGCAGCGAAATAGTCCTGAAATCGATAAAGAGCAATAGCAAAGAAATGGGGCATTTGCCAAAAAACCAAAATCACAAAAAGCAACAAGGCTGCAATGTCAAGGCGATTGCTCACCGAACAGTATCCAATCACCGGCGGCACTGCGCCCGCGAGGCTTCCTACAAAAGTGCCATGAATCGAACGCAATTTCATCATTGCATAAAGCAGAACGTAAATCAGAAAACCGACCAGAGCGACACCTGCAGTTAACCAATTGCAGAAAAAAGCAAACGTAAAAAAACCAGAAAAACCTAAAACAGCGGCAAATATAAGTGCGCTTTTCCCAGAAATCACTCCCGTAACCAGAGCTCTGTTTTTCGTGCGCTCCATCTGTCTGTCGATATCTTGATCAGTATAGTTGTTGAGAACGCACGCCGACCCGATGACCAAAGCTAAGCCAATAAAAGTAGCCAGCAGTAGTGAATAATCAACAACTCCTTTTGAGGCCAAAAAAAATCCGCCCGCGGTAGTCACTAAATTTCCCATGATAATTCCGGGTTTTGTCAGATAATAGTATGTTTTCATCATATGCTTAGGTCCCCATCATGCGATAATCTAAATGATTCATAACCCACAATGAGCCCAAAAGAATAATCGCTAAAATAAACCCCATATAAACGAAAAATATTAAATTCCAACGAGGCTTCTCCCCCTGACCCACATGTAAAAAAAGAAAAAGTTGGGTTATCGCTTGATAGGTCGCAAAAATTGAAATGGCGCCTAAAAGTTGCCATCCACTCAAGATTTTATACGTAACCGTGAAAAATGAAAGCAGGGTCAAACAGAGTGAAAGCACAAATCCTGTGACATAAGATTTTAGGCTACCCATTTGCGCCTCCGGCAAGATAGACAAAAGTGAAAATAAATATCCAGATGATATCGAGAAAGTGCCAAAAAAGTTTCAAACAACTTAATCTTCTAAAAGACACTGGGGTCATGCCATGACGCCACACTGGAATTAATAGAACCAACATCCAGAAAAGACCCACCGAAATATGGAGGCCATGAGTTCCTACCAACGTAAAAAAGGCTGATAGGAAAGCGCTCTTTTGTGGTCCATTGCCATCCCCTATGAGATGGAGAAATTCTCGAAGCTCCATACCAACGAAAGCAGCTCCCAACAAAAAAGTTATACCAAACCAAAATAACACCTGATTTTTCTTCGAGTTTGCTCCGGATAAGAGCGCTAAGCCACTGGTAAAAGAGCTGGTCAAGATAATCAGTGTTTCAGCCAAAGCATAGGGTAAATTAAAGATTTGAGCGCCTGAGGGGCCACCGTTGATGTTATTCTGAAGCACAGCATAGGTGGCAAAAAGCGTGCCAAAAAGCATGCAGTCCGTCATCAAGTACACCCAAAATCCGAACAGTACTTTGGAATCGGAATCTTTATGCATTTGAACCCTCAATTTTCTGAATTTCAGCGATACTCACGGTGTACTCAGTTTCTGGATCGGAAAGCCGGATAATCATTGAGATAAAAATGGCCACCAAAGCACTCATGCTCAGCCAATGAATGCACCAAATAACACCAAAACAAAAAAGAAAACCGAAAACACCTATTAATAAACCGATGCAAGTGTTTTTGGGCATTTGAAAGGGCTGATAATTTCTATCTTTTACAAGCAATTCTTGTTTGCTCTCCCAAAAAGCATCGAGTTCTTTGACTTCAGGAATGATCGCAAAATTGTAAAAAGGTGGCGGCGAGGAAGTCGACCATTCAAGGTTACGACCGTTCCAAGGGTCGCCAGTTAGGTCTCGATTTTCATTGTGTTGAAAAATACTCACGACAACCTGCAATAACTGGAACGCAACACCGAGA
>JBAXMC010000034.1:0-13714 GCA_037134495.1 Myxococcaceae bacterium | reverse complement strand
TGTAAACAGAGAGCCTCGGAATGATTCGCTGCAACAAGCTAAAGAATTTTATAATTCTGCTCAGAAGACACAAGCAGGACTCATTAACCGTTTGGTGAAGCGTTATGTTAATATGAGAGGAGAACAGTTGGACGAAATTTTTTCAGGTGCTCATGTTGTTGTAGAAGGCGATAAAGCAAAGCTTTACGAAGCAATTAAAAACGATCCTCGTACGAAAGCCTACGAACGAATATCTTCACATGAATCTAGAGATCCTCAGTACGGATTGATTTTGGAAGAAGGTGCAGGAACGCTGTTGACGGGAACGACTGCCTCTGGCGATACTTGGTTTCAATTTGAGGGTGCTCCTTGGGGTTCGGAAGCCTCTTTGAAAAATAATCTGAGTCATGCCAAGGATTATGTTGTTTATAAAGCAACAGGCAAAAATCAAGGGCCTTTTGGGAGCTCGCATTATCGAGATGCCAATCCTCTTAAGCTTAAACCGAAATAAATAATCCAAAGCAAAAGCACTTGCCAAATACATGCCGAAGAAATATGAAGCGACGACGAGGCGTTTGGCATGGCACAAATTTTTCCAAAATGGACCAACAAGGTCCCGAAGATTGCGATCCTATCATTGGTGTCTGCGATCACGGGAATTGTTTTTGTTTTTTGGTACTGGTTTTCGCCCTACAATCTAGAAGTAGGTTATCAACCCATTCAACCAGTTCCTTACAGTCACAAGATCCATGCAGGAAATCTGGGAATGGACTGTCGGTACTGTCATACAGGGGTTGAGAAATCTGCGGTTGCAGGCGTTCCACCAACCCAAACTTGTATGAATTGTCACTCTATGATCAAGACGAGTTCACCCAAACTCGAAATGGTGAGGGACAGCTATAAGAGCGATCTCCCTATTCCCTGGGTCCGAGTGCATAAAGTTCCAGACTATGCTTATTTCGATCACAGTGCGCATATTGCTGCCAGTGTCGGTTGCGTGAGTTGCCATGGTCGTATTGATCAGATGACTGAAGTTCGAATTGAGAAGCCTCTCAGCATGGGTTGGTGTTTGGATTGCCATAGAAACCCGGAGCCTCATTTGAGACCGCTCGATAAGATTACCGATATGGAATGGGTCGCTGACGAGAATTGGAAAACAGTTGCTAAGGCAAAAGCTAAAACGTTGCATCCTCCTGTAGAAAGCTGCTCAGGATGTCACCGATGAGTGAAACAATGACCGAGAATATGAAATATTGGCGTTCGGTTCAGTACCAAGAATGGACCAACGAATATAAAGCTTTAATTAAAGACGAATTTCAAGCAGGCGATAGCGAATTTACCAGTTTGCAACGTCGAGATATGCTTAAGTTGATGGGAGCCTCATTCGCTTTGGCTGGTCTTGGAGCAGGATGTAGGCGTCCCGTTGACAAGATCATGCCTTATTCGAAGGCTCCCGAAGGGACGATCCCCGGGATTCCAAAATATTTTGCAACCACGAGGCCCAGCGTTCTCGGAGCAATGGGGCTGGTTGTAGAGACCCATGAAGGTCGTCCAACAAAAATTGAAGGCAATGAGCTGCATCCAGCCAGTTTAGGTGCTGCAAGCATTCATGATCAAGCCGCTGTTTTAGAACTTTATGACCCCGATCGTTCAAAAGTGCCAACAAAGCCTTTTGAAGACGGTAGAATCCCGGGAACTTGGGATGAGTGGGATGCTTTTGCTTCCGACCACTTTAATGGTTTGGTCAAGAAACAAGGCGATGGATTTGCGTTTGTATTCGGCGGCGAAGAGTCAAAAACTCTCGAACGTCTTCAAAAAGAAATCTTGCTTAAGTATCCGAAAGCTGTTTTTTACACGCACAATCCAATTTTGCCTAAAAACAGTCGTGAAGGAGCAGAAAAAGCCTTTGGAGCAGGGTCTAGAGTTTTGTATCGCTTCGAGAAAGCAAAGGTGATCTTGAGTGTCCAGGCCGATCCGCTCATGAACGGTGCACAGGCACTGGTGAATGCTCGTGGATTTGCTGCAGCTCGTAAGATTTATAAGGCTGAAGAAGCTTCAGGGATGAACAGGCTTTATGCGGTTGAAGCAGGGTATTCTCTCACGGGTACGAATGCAGATCACCGATTGCCACTCGCAGCTTCGCAAACGCCAGACTTCTTGAAGGCTTTGGCTCATGAGTTGTTGCCAGAGAAATTTGCCGCTGTGAATTTCAGCAACATGCGTTTTCTGAAAGCGCTTGCCAAAGATTTGTCTAAAAACAAAGGCCAAGCGCTTATTGTCATGGGAGAAAATCAAGTATCAGAGTTGCACGCTCTCGTGCATTGCTTGAATCATGCTTTGGATGGCCAAGGAAAAGTATTCGAAGTGGCAGCTGCTCCAGCGGTGCAAACTAAAAATATGGCTGATTTGGTGGTGGCGCTGAATAAGAACCAAGTTCAAACTTTGGTGATGATGGGAGTAAATCCTGTATATTCAACGCCAGAATCTCTGGGCTTCAAAGATGCTTTAAGAAAAGCAAAAATATTGATTCATATGGGACTCTACGAAGATGAGAGTGCTCAAAATGCTCATTGGCATTTGCCGGTATCGCACTTTTTAGAAAGTTGGGGTGACGCTAAAGCTTTTGATGGCACAGCTTCGCTGATTCAGCCGATGATTGCTCCTTTGCATAACACACGGTCAGATCTTGAAATTTTAGCTCAAATTGCGCAGCTGGATTCTCGAAAAGGTTTGGATTTAGTGAAAGCAAGCTGGGCTGGAATTAATTTTGAACAAGCTTTGCATGACGGAGTGATTCCAAATACGGCTTATGCTGTTTCGAGTAAAACGCCTGTATTGCCGAGCTTGTCTGCTTCAAAATCGAGTTCAAACATAGAAATCTTGTTTAACTTAGATAATAAAACGCTTGATGGCCGTTATGCGAACTTAAGCTGGATGCAAGAATTGGCGGACCCTGTGACAAAACTCACTTGGGGTAATGCGATTTTGGTGAGTCAAGCTTTGTCAAAAGAACTGGGTATTAATAGTCGTGTAACCACTCGAATTTACGAAGCCGATGTTGTTTCCGTAACTTTGGGTTCTCAAAGCATCGAAGCACCTGCTTTTATTATGCCAGGATTGGCTGATAAGAGCGTTGTTGTCTCGCTTGGTTATGGACGTGAAAATTCAGGGATTATCGGTAACGGCGTTGGGGTAAACTTTTTCAAGATCATGCCAGCTGACTTTGCACTGACTGCTCAAGGTGTTCAGATTGTCAAAACAGGCAAGATTGAAAAACTAGCGTCTACGCAAGAGCAGTTTGCTATGAACGCCGATGCGATTCAGGAAGTCAGTGTTTTGTCTCTTGATAACAGAGACCCTGCAAAACTTCGAACCGCGCAAGAATTTGCTGCCGGTGCCAAGATTGAAAAACATCCGCTCGAACAACTCACAGATGCTTGGAAATACACAGGCAACAAATGGGGTATGGTGATTGATTTGAGCTCGTGCACAGGCTGTAATGCTTGTGTAACAGCTTGTCAGTCTGAGAATAATATTCCGGTTGTTGGCAAAGACCAGGTGATGCGTTCTCGTGCTTTACAGTGGATTCGTGTCGACAGGTATTTTACGGGCGATGTGAGTAACCCACAAAGTATCGCTCAGCCTGTGCCCTGTATGCATTGCGAAAATGCCCCCTGTGAACCTGTTTGCCCTGTAGCAGCAACAGTGCATGATACAGAAGGCTTGAACACGATGATTTATAATCGTTGTGTCGGGACGCGTTATTGCGGAAACAACTGTCCGTATAAAGTCAGAAGGTTTAATTATCTCGACTATTCAAACAGCGGCAATATTTATATTAACCCGTTGGATAAAGAACGAAATACGCTTTTGCAAATGCAAAAGAATCCAGACGTGACGATTCGATATCGAGGCGTGATGGAGAAGTGTACATACTGTACGCAGCGTGTTCAGGAAGCGAAAATCGCGGCCAAGAGAGACCAAACAGATTCCAATCACTTGCCAGATGGCGCAGTGACACCTGCTTGTGCTCAAACCTGTCCGACGAAAGCCATTACTTTTGGAAACTTAAACGATGATCAAAGTCGTGTGAGTATTCTTAAAAATAGCGAACGAAATTACAACCTACTCGAAGAGCTGAATACAAGACCGAGAACGTCTTATTTGGCTAAGTTAAGAAATCCAAACTTGGAGCTTGCTTAATATGCATCGCGGAGATCTTGTTTTAGATGAAGATTTGGTCAAGCGCGATGAACTCATTCGCGGTGGCCTGAGCTATCATGATGTCACAGAAATCGTCTGTAAGACGGCGGAGACGCCTTTTTTAGAGACACATAAAGGTTGGTTGGTAGGTTTTGCCGTGGCGGCTTCTTTGGCGACCATGCTGATTCTATCGATTGCTTATTTAATTTGGGAAGGTATCGGAATTTGGGGAAATTCCAGTCCTGCATTCTGGGCGTGGGATATTGTGAACTTTGTGTTCTGGGTGGGTATTGGTCACGCAGGGACACTGATTTCAGCGATTCTGTTCTTGTTTAGACAAAAATGGCGAACGTCGATTAATCGCTATGCCGAAGCAATGACAATTTTTGCGGTTATTTGCGCACTAATTTTCCCTGGTATTCACGTTGGGCGTATCTGGGTGGTTTATTTTTTCTTTCCGATTCCAAATCAGATGGATATGTGGCCGAATTTTAGGTCTCCGTTACTTTGGGACTTATTTGCCGTCGGGACTTATTTTACGGTATCTCTCTTATTCTGGTATGTTGGGTTGGTGCCAGATTTGGCAACGCTGAGAGACAGAGCAAAAAATAAAATCAGTAAGCTGTTATATGGTGTGTTTTCAGCTGGTTGGCGTGGATCCATGAGACATTGGGTGAACTATGAACGCGCTTATTTGTTGCTGGCTGCGCTATCAACTCCCTTGGTGTTATCGGTTCACAGCGTTGTGTCCTTCGACTTTGCAACCGCTCAGTTGCCAGGTTGGCATACGACGATTTTTCCGCCGTATTTCGTAGCAGGCGCAATCTTTTCGGGTTTTGCAATGGTGCAGACACTGATGTTGCCAGCACGTTTATGGCTTGGACTTAAAGACATCG
Source organism: Myxococcaceae bacterium (assembly GCA_037134495.1). Taxonomy (GTDB): domain Bacteria; phylum Myxococcota; class UBA727; order UBA727; family JABDBI01; genus AER2-1. The sequence continues at coordinate 8,636 of JBAXMC010000034.1, read as the reverse complement.
TGACCATTAAGCATATCGAGAATATGAACAAAATTATTCTCGTGACCGGAACCATGGTTGGGTATGCTTACGGGATTGAATTCTTCATGGCCTGGTACAGTGGCAATGAGTATGAATCTTTTACGTTTATTAACAGAGCCTTTGGTCCTTATGCCTGGGCGTATTGGACAATGGTCACATGTAATGTGATTACGCCTCAGTTGTTCTGGTTCAAAAAACTTCGAACCAGTATTACAGTGAGTTTTGTCCTTTCAATATTTGTAAATATTGGTATGTGGTTTGAGCGATTTGTGATTATTGTGACATCGTTAAATCGAGATTTCTTGCCATCGAGCTGGCATTATTTCACACCACGATTCTGGGAGCCTGTGTTTTTTATTGGTTCTTTTGGTCTCTTTTTTACGCTGTTCTTGCTTTTCGTTCGTTACTTACCGGTGATTGCGATGGCAGAAGTCAAGAGTATCATGCCGCATGGAGAGGAACATCATGCTTAAAAACTATGGCCTATTAGCAGAGTATGAGACGCCTCATGCGATTTGTGAGGCTTCTGAAAAAATTCGGGATGCCGGATATAAAAACTGGGATGCTTGTACGCCGTTTCCTGTTCATGGTTTAGACAAGGCCATGGGACTTAAAGCCAGTATTCTCCCATGGATGGTGCTTGTTGCAGGTATTACGGGCTGTTTTTTGATCTCATGGTTGATGATTTGGGTGGCGGCTTATGATTATCCTTTGAATATTGGCGGGAAACCAACCTGGAGTATTCCGGCATTTGTGCCACCTGCATTCGAAGTGACGATTTTGTTCAGCGCTTTGACAGCTGTTTTCGGGATGTTTTTCTTGAATGGTCTGCCAAGACTCAATCACCCGTTGTTTCACTCTAAGAGATTTGAACGCGTAACAGACGATAAATTTTTTATTATTATCGAGGCGGAAGATGCATTGTTCGATCTTGAAAAAACAAAAGCTTTGTTAAACGAAACACATCCTGTTGGAATCGAATTATTGGAGGAGCAGGTATGAGACTTGTTGCTCTTTTAACTTTACTTGCATTGTCAGGTTGTCGTGGTTGGACTTCTACAGAGCCGCCGGTTCATCCAAATCCAAACATGGATACGCAAATCAAGTATAAACCCTATCGAGAAAGCGAGTTTTTCGCTGATAAGCGTGATATGCGTCCAAGAGTTGCTGGGACTGTTGCTAGAGGTGATTTGGCGAGTAAGGCTCAGCCTGAAATAACTTACAAGCTCATGCAAAGAGGCCGTGAGCGTTTTAATATTTATTGCGCGCCTTGCCACTCAGCTTATGGGGATGGCAATGGAATTGTCGGACGTCAGTTGCCGATTAAACCGACGACTTTTCATAGCGAGTTTATGCGTGCGCAGCCGCTACAACATTTTGTGGATGTGATGACCGATGGAATTCGAACGATGCCTTCGTACAAACATCAGATTCCGATGAGTGATCGATGGGCGATCGCCGCTTATGTTCGGGCTCTTCAAGAACTCGATAACAAGAAGAAGGATTAGCCATGAAGAAACTTGTTTTACTGGGGCTAGCAGTTTTAGGACTCGGATCGTGGTTTTTAGGGTACCAGATGGACCCTGTACGATCGATGTATGGTTATTTGTTTGCGTTTATCTGTGCCTTAACGATTCCCTTAGGATGCATGGTTTTTGTGCTGATTCAGCATTTGACTCGGGCAGGGTGGTCTGTATTGGTGAGACGCGTAGCTGAATTTGGCATGGCGACGATTCCGCTGTTTGCACTTTTATTTTTGCCGATTGCTTTTCTTGGACATGATTTGTTCCCCTGGAGTCATGCAGAGCATCTAGATGAGATATTGATTAAAAAGACACCGTATTTGAATATGAAATTTTTCATGATTCGAGCGGTAATTTATTTCGCGATTTGGTCTGGGATTGGAATCTGGTTTTTCAAAAAATCTATTGAGCAAGAAACGAATCCAGATGTGACTAGAAAACTTTGGAAGTGGAGTACGCTGGCTGTTATTTTGTTTGCACTGTCTACCAGCTTTGCCTCGTTTGATTGGTTGATGTCTTTGCAGCCGCATTGGTATTCGACGGTATTTGGTGTGTATTTCTTTGCAGGTTGTTTCTTGGCTGGTCTTTCTTTTATGAGTTTGTCTCTCATGAGGAGTTCTATACCTGTCACTTCGGAGCATTATCAAGACTTAGGCAAATTATTGTTCGGTTTTACGGTGTTTTGGACTTATATTGGCTTTAGTCAGTTTATGCTTTACTGGTATGCGAATATCCCCGAAGAGACAGCGTTTTATATGCGACGTGTTGAAAACGGTTGGCAGTTTATAACTTGGGCGCTTTTGTTTACGAATTTCTTGTTTCCATTTTTGTTGATCATGTCACGACATGCGAAGAGAAATAGAAAAGTGTTTGCTTTTGGGTGTGTTTGGATCATGCTGGCTCACTTTCTGGATATTTATTGGCTTGTCATGCCAACGTTTGGAGATGCCAATTGGGCTGATTTCTTACCCTATGATTTGAGCGCTTTGCTAGCTATGTTGGCGCTGTTCATGGTGGCTTACAACACTTTAACAGAAGGCAAGTCGATGATTCCGAAGGGCGACCCACGCATCAAAGAATCTTTAGCATTCGAGAACTACTAAGATGAGTACACATACAGAACACGAAATTACGCCCAAAGCAAATCTGATCATTTGGATTTATTTTTTCTTGTTTGTCTTGATTCTCTTCTTCGCAATTTCTCTGATGACAGTTTATTTTAAGACAGAAGCTGAGTATGAGAACTTTGTAAAAGTAGGTTCAGTAAAGTCAAAAGAACTTATTGAGCTCAGACAGCAAGAAGCACAGGAATTGATTAGGATTCAAGAAGCTATGGAGAAAGTCGTACGTGCTTCGAATTAGCTTTCTACTCCTTGGCCTTTCGCTTTTTGCTGGCGAAGGCAGCCTGATGGTTCCTAAAATCATGGAAGGCACAGAAATTAGCGATAAGCGCGGTGCTGTGCTCCCTCGTGATATTTTGTTGACCAATCATCTGGGGCAGCCTGTGAGATTGGGCGATTATCTAGGTAGAAAGCCATTGATTCTAATCTTGGGTTACAACAAATGCCCGATGCTTTGTAATCTTGTCCTCAATGGTACGATAGACTCTATTAAGGGACAATCTCTGAAACTGGGTCATGATTTTGAAATTTTGTCTGTTAGTGTAAATCCAGAAGAAACTGCTGATTTGGCTCATTCAAGACGAGCTAATTATCTCAAATCGATGGGTGCACCAGAAAACAGTGCGTTTGAATTTTTGATCGGTGAGGAAGCACAAGTCAAACGCTTGGCTGATACTGTGGGGTTTGGTTATAAGTTTCATAAGCCTTCAGGCGAGTATGTTCACAGTGCGGGGATTTTTATTGTATCACCCGACGGAACGTTGACTCGAACGCTTTATGGAATCTCTTTTAAATCGGCTGATTTAAAGATGAGCTTGATAGATGCTTCCAATGGCAAAATCGGTTCTATTTTAGACCGTATTATTTTGAGTTGTTTTCACTATCAACCAGACAGTCATAAATATGGTGTCTATGTTTTTGGAATTATGCGACTGGCTGGTTTATTGACAATTTTGATTTTAGGAGTGGCTGTGTTCATGATGTGGAAGAGAGAAGTATGAAATTACCTGTATTATCTCAATGGGGATGGATGTCGGATCCGGCTTCTGCATACGCGAACGACTTCAACTCTGTTTTTTATTTTCTCCTATGGACAGGCCTCGGCTTGTTTCTTCTGGTTGTTCTTCCGATGCTTTGGTTTGTTATCAAGTACAGGCGAAAACATGAGGGCCAGAAGGCTGTTTCACAAAAAGATCATAACCATACGGCTGAAGTCATTTGGACATTTTTGCCTCTGGTCTATTTGGCTGTTTGCTTTGTTTGGGGCTTTTTGGGTTACTTAAACGTAACGACCATTCCGATAGGCTCTAAAAACTTACGCGTGATTGGACAAAAATGGAACTGGACGGTGCAGTATCCAGACGAAGATATTTCAGTTTCAGGGCAGGGCGCGGTAATTGGTGTTCCACTGGGTGAAAATATTGAATTAACGATGTCATCTCAGGATGTCATACATAGTTTCTTCTTGCCGAATTTTAGAATTAAGCAAGATGTTCTCCCAGGTAGATATTCTACGCTTTGGTTTAATGCCAGCGAAGTCGGTGAGTTTCCTGTTTTCTGCGCAGAATATTGCGGTGATTCACATAGTAACATGTTAGCAGTCTTGAAAGTTATGCCCAAAGAAGAATATGCAGCTTGGGTCGACAGTGTTAAAAATGCGAACAACAAATTATCTCCTAAAGAACTAGGAGCGAAGCTCTATCAATCTAAGGCTTGCGTGACTTGTCACTCTCTTGATGGAAGTGCGCGCATTGGTCCCTCTTATAAAGGCTTGTATGGAAGTACGACGGAACTTGTTTCAGGCGCTAAAATAAAAGTGGATGACAATTATATTAGAGAGCATATCCTGACACCGACAAAGAGTCCTGTGAAAGGTTATCCACCGGTGATGCCTTCTTTTCAAGGGCAGCTCAGTGAAGCAGATATCAATGGTTTAATTGAGTTTATTAAATCAGTAAAATAGGGAGTTTTGAAAATGAGTGCAGACGGTAAAAACTATTTAAACGCAAAAAAAGGCTTTGCCTCCTGGGCCTTGACCATTGATCATAAGCGCATCGGTGTCATGTATTTGGCTTCGATTATGATTTTCTTTCTGGTGGGTGGTTTGTTTGCGTTGTTACTTCGGACAGAACTTTTAACACCTGGGCATACGATTATGGATGCCAAGCGTTATAATCAGCTGTTTACGCTGCATGGCGCTATCATGGTCTTCTTGGTGATTATTCCCGGTATCCCGGCGTCGCTGGGTAACTTTGTGTTGCCGCTGATGCTGGGTGCAAAAGACGTTGCATTTCCAAGATTAAATTTACTAAGTTACTATATCTACGTTTTTGGTTCTATTGTTGCACTCAGCTCACTTATTGTTGGCGCTGTGGATACAGGCTGGACTTTCTATATGCCTTATTCGAGTACAACCGATGGCGGCGTTGTGATGATGGTGACGGCGGCATTTATTCTGGGTTTCTCGTCTATTTTTACAGGTCTTAACTTTATTGTGACCACACATAAACTTAGAGCTCCAGGAATGGGTTGGTTTAGAATGCCGCTGTTTGTATGGGGAATCTATGCCACGAGTATTATTCAGATTATGGCAACACCGGTATTGGCAATTACGTTGTTGCTTTTAATTGTCGAACGTACGGTTGGGATTGGAATCTTTGATCCCGTGCTTGGCGGCGACCCTGTTTTGTTCCAGCACTTCTTTTGGTTTTACTCACATCCTGCTGTTTATATTATGATTTTGCCTGGAATGGCCGTCATCTCAGAGTTGATTGCTGTATTTAGTCAAAAGCGTATTTTTGGTTACAAGCAGATTGCTTATTCTTCGATTGCGATTGCCGTATTCAGCTTTTTGGTCTGGGGACATCATATGTTTGTTTCAGGCCAGTCTGAGCTGGTTGCGATGATTTTTTCGGTACTCACTTTTTTAGTGGCTGTTCCGTCTGGTGTCAAAATGTTCAACTGGTTGGCAACGATGAACCAAGGTTCTGTGTCTCTTAAAACACCGATGCTCTGGGCACTTGGTTTTTTTGTGTTGTTTGCGATTGGTGGAATCACCGGCGTGTTTTTGGGCGTATTGAACGTCGATGTACACTTGCATGATACTTATTTTGTTGTGGCTCACTTTCACTATGTGATGGTTGGCGGAACGTTTATGGCTTTTATGGGTGGCATTTGTTACTGGTGGCCAAAAATGACGGGCAAGATGTACAGCGAGTTCTGGGGAGCAACATCTGCAATTATGGTTGTGGTAGGTTTTAACTTAACTTTCTTTGTTCAGTTTCTGATGGGCGCCCAAGGAATGCCGCGAAGATATTATAACTATTTGCCGCAGTTTACCATTTATCATCAGATTTCTACGATAGGTTCTTATGTGCTTGGTCTTGGTTTCTTGATGATGATTATCACGCTTCTGGTTTCTTTAAAGAAAGGCAAAGCGGCTTCAAGCAATCCATGGCATGCGGCTTCTCTAGAGTGGACGCATACGGATGTCATTCCTATTGAACATAACTTTAACGAACAGCCTGTGGTAACGGAGGGTCCCTATGAGTACCGCTGAATTTCCCTTGCACGACCATTTTCAAAGGCCTGAGCAACAGGTAGATGCTTCTAAGCTTGGAATGTGGTTGTTTCTAGCGACTGAAGTCTTGATTTTCGGCGGGCTTTTTGTGGCCTACGCTGTTTATCATAATTTGCATCCGGAGTTATTTAAAGCAGCGCATCACTTCTTAGATGTTCGGATGGGTGCTTTTAATACGGTTGTTTTATTGTTTTCAAGCTTGACTGTTGTGTTGGCTATACACGGTGCGCAGCAAGGCAAAAAACAAATGGTCATGTGGAATCTAGGGATTACCATTGTTTGTGCCTGTATTTTTTTAGTCGTCAAGTACATTGAATACTCGCATAAATTTGAAGCAGGGCTTTTGCCGGGTCACTATTTTACGAATGCGACGATATCCAATCCAGATCAGGCACACATTTTCTTTGGGATTTATTTCCTGATGACTGGTTTACATGGTATTCACGTGATTATCGGAATGATTGTGTTGGGTTGGCTCATGTGGAGAATGCATAAAAACGAGTTTAATCCTCAGTATTACTCGCCGTTAGAAATTGGTGGTCTTTACTGGCACTTGGTTGATATCATCTGGATTTTTTTGTTCCCTCTTTTGTACCTCATCCGATAAAGGTTAAGAAAAATGAGTCATATCCATAAAGTAGAAGGACCTGCTCCTCATATTTTGCCCGTCGGTGTTTACTGGGCTGTTTTTGGAGCCTTGCTTTGCTTGACAGCCTTGACGGTTGGTGTTGCAGAGTTCGACTTTGGAGCTATGTCGACAACAGTGGCTTTATTGGTTGCGACGACCAAGGCTAGTTTGGTGTTGGCGATTTTTATGCATCTATGGTTTGACAATAAAGTTTTTACGTTGATTCTTAGTTCGACGTTTTTGTTCTTGTCACTGTTTATTCTGTTCTGTGTTTTGGATGAAGGCAGCAGAGGCTTAGTCGATCCTGAGCGTTCGAATTTCTTGCCAAGGAACGAAAAAGTGTTGCAGTATGAGACCGATCATCCTGGTGATTTGGCTTTGCGTCCTGGTTTAAAAGAGCCGGTCAAAGACGAGCTCAATTTCGAAGGGCCACACTCACAGGAATGACAAAATTTAAAAATAGGCGTTAGCCACACATTCCTATGTTTCCTGATATGTTCTAGATTTGGATAGTGCGCCTATCAAGAAGTGGGTGCCTGACGCCTATTTCAAGTTTTTTCTTCTGAAGACCAATAGGGTTTAGCGAGTTCCTAGGCAGAAATTAGCATAAATGCAAATAGGCCTGAGAAAACGTGAAATTCTCTAAGAAGTCAACTAAGTTTTGTTTGTCGACCCGTTTGGGGTAGTACTGGTTTGAGTTTAAAATTCTCTTTCTCTTCGTAGTCTTGAAGCATTTTATCCCATTTCTTACTAAGCTCCTTGGGAGTTAGTTTAGATAAATTGTCAAATTCATCTCTGAAGAAGACAGGTAAATCTCTAGGTGAATTAATTTCTTTGGATTCCAATTTAGCAAAAAAATTGGATTTGAGTGTGTGCCGAATGAAGATCTTAGCATCAGATCCATAGATGTTGAGAGAGGGCGCTAAAACATCTTGCAGATTTTCTAAAATAGGATCTAAATCGGATTTTCTTTCGCTGTTTCCCAGAAGTTCGTTCATGAGCAATTGAGCTTGTCGTTTATAAACAGGATCTTGAGGATTAAGACTTTTCATTAATAATGCTTCTTTCTCTGTGGGTGAAATTTCTGAAAACGATGAAATTGCTGACTCAATTCTTTTGCTCAATATTTTTTTATAGTTTTCTCTCAGGTCGATGAGATCCAAATCCTGCAAAAAAATATTTTGAAGTCCAGTGACAGACTTTGGGTCATGGATTGAAACAAGATGAATCAGAAGCGCTTGGAACATCTTTTCTGTAGCCATAGGCGAATAGAGATCTTCTGGATCTAAGCCAAAAAGCTTTGTCTCCTTCATAGCAAAGTCATACCAAGCATATGTGTTTTCGTGAATAGTCGGGTCTTTGGCATGTCTTTCAAGGAGAAGTAATTCTGTGTCTAAATGTTTGGTTTTTTTTGCTTCTTTCATTCGTGATAAAAAGTAGGTTATGTTTGCTGAGTTATTTCTAGAGGCCCAATTTTCAATTGTCTCATCCGCCTGACTATCGATAAAATTATAGAATTTTTGATTAATCTTTGCACCTTTTTCAATAAGTAATCTAGCCACAGAGAAATTCCCTTTGATTAACACGGTAAACAACAGAGGAATGCCATGTTGTGAGATGTTTAGGTTTGCCCCTTTCTCAAGAAGCATTTTGACTATTTTTTGGTTGTTTTGCTCTGCTGCGTGCCATAAAGGTCCATTGCCATCTTCATCTTTGGCATTGATATCAGCCCCGTTCTGGATAAGGAGCTCGACCCTCTCTGA
>JBAXMC010000033.1:0-13822 GCA_037134495.1 Myxococcaceae bacterium | reverse complement strand
CACTTTGCCTCTGGGGCAGACGCTCTATGTTAGCAAAGATGGCTTGTTGCCGTTCTTTGATAATCTTGTCGCAGAAGGTTGGTTAGAAAAAGCTCAAATTCGCCTTTTAGGAAAGCGAACTTTGTCGCGTTTTGAACTTTTGCTGGCATTTGGTCAAGATTGTGCTGGGGCTGTTTCTGTTGTTGACCCAGAACCCGAAAGATTGTCAGAAGTTTTCTTAAATAAGCATGACCCCAAAGAAATGTCGCTCATGAGCAGTCGAGCGTCTCTTTCGGGAATCCAACCCAAAATCATGTTGGTAGAAAAAGATGGAAAATTTACACCAGCAAAAATCAATGAACTCAGTACGCACATCGCTAAATTTCGATCGCAAGGGCACAGCAATTTGCTTTTGAACGAATATATTACCATGAAAGCTTTTGAAAAACTTTTGCCAGATGATAACACCGCAGAGCTTTCTCTGGGTGAAATTGAAGGTTTTTCTGAGCCTGCGCTCATCATTAAACGATTCGATCGGGTTTCGGGCAAGCGCATCCATTTTGAAGAATTTAATCAATTATTAGATAAAAAATCTGCCGATAAATATAAAGGTTCACATCGGGATATGGCTGATTTTATGAAAAATACGAAAGGCTGCTTACCGGCCCAAATTTACCGTTTGTATGGACGCATCTTGGCTGGGATTTTGCTTGGCAATAGCGATATGCATCTTAAAAATTTTGCCATGTTTCACCGCCCAGAAGGCTTGCGTTTAACGCCTTCTTACGATCAGGTTTCTGCAGTGATTTATGGCTATAAAACAATGGCGTTGGAGATGGGTGGAGCAACTAATCTCAAGATAAGCAATTTAAGACCTGAACAGATCATAGCACTGGGAATTGAATTCGGCCTATCTCTAGAGGCAATCACCATGCTCGTGCAAAGCTTTTCACGCCATTTGGAAGCAGCCAAAGAAACTATTATTGATATCCCTCATGGCAGCTCCTCTTTCAAAAATCACTTTATTAAACAGATGGAATCACGATGGAACAAGACATTCGACTCAATTGGCCAGACCTCGTCAAAGAAGCTATAAAACGTCGTAAAGAACAAAAGCTCACACAGATGCAGATGGCTGTCTTGGCTGGCATTAGCAAGCCAACAGTGAATGCTTTTGAGCAAGGAAGAACCAGTATCACACTGGAAAATGCGACAAAAATTCTAAGCTTACTGGGACTTGCTTGACCTTAGAGCAGGGAATCAGGCAGTGTTACAACCATGAACAAACTGACTTGGGTCGCTGTCAGCACTCATGAGGGCGAATATGAAGAGTTGTTTTTAGCGCATCGCATTGTCCAAGCTTCGCTGCCAGGCACAAAACTAGCACTCTGTCCTAGGCATCCAAAAACCATCTCGAAAGTCCCAGATATGATTTACAACGAAACCCTAGGAAACATGGATCCGTATTTTCAAATGGCCGATATTGTCTTTGTAGGAGGGACTTTTATTCCTCTGGGTGGACACAATGTTTTGGAACCTGTTTCTTATAAAAAGCCAACACTGGTTGGACCCTATACGGATAAAATCGAAGATCTCATCGAGGCCTGCGGAGGTATTATTCGTGTTCAAAATGGCGAAGAATTGGGTCAAAAACTAATTGAGCTTTTTTTGAATGCATCCAAGAGACAAGCTATTGCTGATGCCTGTTATGCGTCTTTTATGAAATCCAGAGAAGGCGTTTTAGAAAGTTATTTAGATCTGATTTCGCCTATTATCGAACGACGCATGAGTCGTTCAAGTAACCCAGGCAACTCGGCAAGATAGACACTTGTTTTTCCGTCAGATAAAGCTTGCTCTGGGTTAGGGTGGACTTCTAAAAACAAGGCATCAATGCCGATAGACACAGCGGCCGTGGCCAGAGTTTCGATGTGTTTACGAGATTTAGCGCTGTGCGAGGCGTCGAAAACAATCGGACAATCTAACTCACGTAAAATATCAAAAGATCTGAAATCTACGACCAAATCGTCATATCCAAAACAGGTGCCGCGCTCTGTGATCCAAATTTGGTGATTGCCGGTAGAATAAACTTTTTGAACCGCGTGAGCCATTGAAGCAGGGTTTATGAACTGGCCTTTCTTGATATTTATAATTCTTTGGGTTTTTCCTGCCGCAAGCAATAAATCAGTCTGTCGACATAATAACGCTGGAATTTGAATCATATCTAAGACTTCACCCGCAGGTTCAGCTTGCCAAGGCTCGTGAATATCGCTGGTAACGCGCAAGCCTAACTCTGTTTTGATGGCCTTTAAAATATTTAAGCCTTCTTTGAGGCCTGGTCCTCTAAAAGAGTTTAACTCTGTTCGGTTGGCTTTATCAAAACTGGCTTTAAAAATCAGCGATATGTTTAGTTCACTGCAAATTTTTTGAAGTGATCGAGCGATTTCGAATGCCTGTTGTTCACTTTCTATGACACAGGGGCCTGCAATGAGCTCAAACATGATGCTTTTTAGCTTTCAAGCGTTCTAGATCTTCAGGAGTATCGATTGAAATGCCGGCGTACTTTGTCCAGACTGTTTGAATGCTCATGCCGGCTTCCAGAAGTCTCAGTTGTTCTAAATCTTCTGCTTGTTCCCATGTTCCTCTTGGCATGTCTAAGAAGCGAAACAAAGCGCTGCGTCGGTAAGCATAAACACCCATATGTCGGTATCCATATTTGAAGCTTCTCGAAAAATAAAGTGCTCTGCCGAACCGATCTATGACTGCTTTGACGCAATTTTTATTTTGAATATCTTTTAAGTCAAACAAATCTGAGATAACCGTAGCGCAATCTGCAGCTTTATGTTCCGTAAGACAGGTTACTAATTGGTCAAGCAGACTGGGATCGATTTCAGGTTCGTCTGCCTGAAGATTAATAATAATTTCGTGACTTAGATTTTTGACTGCTTCTGCGATGCGATCAGAACCTGTTTTATGATTTTCAGAAGTCATGACAACCTGTGCTCCAAAAGCACTGGCAGCGTCATAAATTTCTAGATGATCGCAAGCAATTAAAACTTTGTCTATTTGTGTGGCTTTGCAGGCTTGCTCCCATGTGTGCTGTAAAATAGTCTTTGACCCTAACTTCGCCAGAACTTTCTCTGGGAACCGGGTTGCATGAAGACGGGCAGGGATGACACAAACACAGGACATTCTAGAAGGTCATATTCATGAAGACAGCTGTTTGGCTTATACTTTTGCTTTGGTGCAGCCGCTTTGATATCTACAGAGTCCCTTGTGCTTTCTGTGATTCTTTTGTGATTAAGCAGCAGCAATTTACCGAAAATCAATATGCTCGAGCGCTGTGGGATTCGAAACCTTTGGTCATGGGGCATCGCTTAATCATTCCCAAAAGACACGTCAGGCGCATCGAAGAACTGACAGATTCTGAAATGCTGGCGATTAAGAAGCTAATTTCGGAATTAAATCTAAAGCATTATTGGGTTTTGCAAAAAAACGACATGATGCAATCTGTCCCTCATGTGCATTTTCATATTATTCCAAAGCCTGAAGGCGCATCAGGCTTTGTTTTCCTGACAAAGTCTATCATAAAACGAACACTTGGTGGATTTTAACTTCTTATTCCTTGTACGATTAGGTCTATGAGGAAAATAAGGACTATTTTAATTCTATTAGTGACTGGGTTGTTTTGTGTCTCTTGTGGGAACAGCCAAAGCTCTAAAGATATGGCGGTTGCACTTTTAAAGCCTTTGGTTTCAAGTGTTAGCGCAGACCTTTGTTCTGGCCCACATCCTGTTGCTACTGTTCTCGCTCCGGCTAGGTTCGCTGACGCAAGTTATACAGCAAACTCGCTGGGAGTTGTTTTATCGCCGGAACAACAAAAAGTTGTAGCGTCAGCGAGTGCAGCTGTTGTTTCTCAAGTGGAATCAGCCTGTAGCAGCAACACGATGTCAGATTTTCTACTAGATACGTCAAAAAATCAAAATCTTCAACAAAGCTTAGGAGCTTTAATCGATGCCATTTGGCCCGTCTCGGATACTGCAAACAATCCAATATCTCCAGGTCAAGCCGTTCCTGCTCGATTCATTGTTTTACGTCATTCACCAGAACTAACCATGTCAAACTTGGCTTTGAAAGCTGCAGGTCTTTTAGGTAGTAATCTATCTGGTTCATTTCTGGCGGGAGTGAGTCAGCTGCAAGACACACCTATTCCGATTTCTGAGCTCAACACAACACTGAAACAAATCTTGGGGATTCAGAGTTAATATGAAAAACCTATCTATTTTTTTAGCGCTGCTTTTTTTTACAAGTTCTGTTCAAGCACAATCTGCTTATTGTCTGCAAGACTTTCTGAATAATAATCAAAAAATATGCGTCCCTATGGTTGTAGGAAGTACGTTAACGCTTAAAGATAATACAATGTCAGCAACTTCAACAGGAACAAGAGCTATCAGGATTGATCGGCTAGGTAAAGCAGGAGGCGTGACGGATAGAGGGTGGATTACTTGGATTCTTTATCCAGGACTCGCATCAAATGGCCATGGTACATCTATAGTGACACAGATGACCGACAAAGATACCTCTACTTTGGGGGTGTTCAGCGATAGTGGCCAGGTGACAGTTGGAAATAAAGTTTGTGGGTATCAGTCAACAACAGATTTGTCACTCACCGAAAATTGTGATTTAGGTACAACACCCAATAAGTATTGTACTCCTCAGGGTTTGGTTACGAACAGTGCTCTTTGTGTAAACCAAACAACTTGTGCTAAATTTGATATTGCACCGATAACCAATGGTGGTTTTGGAACAGACTCGCAATGTCAGTTTATAGACCCCTGTGTTTCAGACCCCTCAGGGCTCTATTTGACAGCGAATTCTACAGTGTCATCGCTGACAATTAATAAAACCTGTACGGGTAACCAATATTGCTATATGGGTGTTTGCGAAACAGCAGGTACTCCTGGGAATGCTTGTATTTTTACTGCAGGTTCTAGTGTCGGGTCCTGTAATACTGGACTGATTTGTAATGCAACAACGGGTACTTGTGCATACACAGATCCGACGCTGTTTTACGCGAAAGAATACGACACGACAGTTAACCAGCAAACAACGATTGAGCCTGGGCTGATAACTGTACCTGGTGCAATCGTTACCTGTGTAGTGACAGGAGTGTTGCCTCCTGGTTTCACAATCAATCCTTCAACGTGTGTGATTTCAGGAAAATCAGCCAAAGCTGGTAGCTATCCTTTCACTGTTACTGCAACAGACAGCAATGGCTCTTCGACAAAAAATGTTACGGTTGTTATAAAAGCACCGGTGTCAAAATCTAGGGGCTGTAATACAAGTGCCGTTACAGGTCCAGGCAATTGCCCTTCAAATACTTTTTGCGATGCAGGGAAATGCAGTGATATTTGTAATGGAACAGATGCTTGCAGCAGTGCATTTGGCTTTAACGGTACTTGTCTATCAACAACATATTGCTACGCGCTCTGACAGATTTGAGAGCAGTTTCAGCTCGCCTGGTACTTCAACCTGCTTAAAGCCAAGAGCCTTAAATCTCTCGGCTTGCTCATGTGACGCTGCGAATACGTGCGAGATATTTTTCAAAACTAACCGAGCGATTATTGGCCAGCGTTCATAGAATTTAAGAGTCCTGCGACCAATTTTGGCGTTTATCAAGACAACAGGAATATTTTTGCGAGCACAAGCCCAAAATCTCGCAGGCCATAGAGAATTCTCAACGCTTAAAAAAATAACAGGATTAATGCGCGAAACGGCCCGACAAACCCAGCCTGGCCAATCATACGGAACATAAGCAATATGGGCTATTTGGGAAAACTGCTGATTGGCTTCGTCAAAACCAGACTGGGTCTGTACTGTTATCATTAAAGATAACTCAGGATATTTTTGGATTAAGCTTTTTATCAGAGCGCTCGCTGCTTTTACTTCGCCTAAACTCTCCGCATGCACCCAAATGCTTTGTTTGAGCCGAGGCAAATAGCCGAGTCTATGTCGGAGCATTTAGAAAACCTCCAGTTTCATAGGGACGGGTGTTAAACCAGAGACACGAGCTGCGTCTTTTTCCGTGCATAAAATCTGAGATATTTGATGTCGCTCACAAGCATCTAAAAAACGTTTCCAAGTTTTAGTATTTGGCTTTTCATGATCCAGTGCCAGCAAACAGACTTTAATCAAAACACCTTGAGCACGTATTAAGTTTAAAAAATGCTTCGGGTTACCTAGGCCGCAAAAGACAGCGGCATTAGATCCTGTAATCTTTTCTAAAACTGGCCGCATGCACAAAACCGGCGCATCTGAATAGTTTCGGATTTCTAAGATAGCTTGTTCGCGTGATTCAATATGATTGGCAATAATTAAGTCCGCTCGTAAAAGCGCTTTGGGTGATTCTCTCAGGCGCCCAAAAGGGAGTGTTCGCTGATTGGCTAATTTTTGTGATGCATCTAATACGACAATATCTAAATCTCGATGCAAACGCCGGCACTGAAACCCATCATCTATGAGAATTAACTCGGCTCCCCATTGGTAAGCCGCTTCTAAACCAAGATGTCGTTTAGGGTTCGACCAAATAAAAGCTTTTGGAAATTTGGCTGCTAGCATCTTGGCTTCGTCGCCGCCTTTATAGCCTGAATGCAAAACAGCTACCTTAATTCCATCAAGTCTCTCCAGTAGCCAGATAATAAACGGCGTTTTTCCAACGCCACCCATACTCAGGTTGCCAATGCTGATTGTTGGAACGGGTACACGAAATACCTCCTGATCCCTTTTTCTCAAAGGGGGGAATTGAAAGGGAATCTTGAAAAATAACCGTTCCCAGAGGATTTCTAATCGCTTTGAAAATGTGTAGTAAACTTCAGTGTCGTTATTCATATTGACCGGAGAAATCAGCGGTGACCAATTAGCCAGTGACTTAATCTCGCGTATTCGGCAAGTGCGTCCTGAGATCGAAATCCAGGGTGTTTGTGGGCCAGGCATGCGTGGATTAGGAGTGAAACAGGTTTTGAAGATGGAAACATTTCAAACGTTTTTTCCTGTAAGTATTTTGCTGGCTCCTTGGTTCAGCATGAATATAAACCACATCAAGCAAGCTATCTTAGAGCTTAATCCAAAAGTTTGTGTCTTTGTGGACGCATCATTTTTGAGTTTTACTCTGGCATCAAGATTAAGAAAGGCAGGCTTTAAGGGAAAAATTATTAAGATGGTTTGTCCGGCTACCTGGTGGCCGGACCATGGTCGTAAGCAGAAACTAGAAAAGTTATTTGATGTGTTGATTTCAATTTTTCCTCATGAAGTAGCTTTTTTTCAAAACTCACCTTTGGCTGTGCATTATTTTGAGCATCCGTTGTTTCAAAAAGAAAAATCTCAAACAAGCAGTCAACTAATCCTTGCTTTATTTCCAGGGAGCAGGCCGATAGAACTTCGTTTTGGAATCCATAAACTACTCAAAGCTTGCGTGCTTTATCAACAACGTCACCCAGAAGTCTTGATCCAAGTTTCATGTGCTGCTCTAGAACTCAAAACTCTCATTAAAAAAGCAATTACAAGATTTCCAAAAGCCAATATAAAAATCGAAACCAATACGGCAATGTTGCTGGAACGGGCCAAAATAGCATTAGCAAAACCAGGGACAATCAATCTAGAACTGGCACAGTATCAAATCCCAACGCTGATTGCTTACCCGCTATATCACTGGACGCGTTGGTTGATGCTCGGGCGACTAAAGCTCGTCAGGCCTCATCATGCCATGATTAATTTTGTCTATGAAGATGAAGTTTTTCCTGAATTATTACTCAACGAGTTGTTTACCCCAGAAAAAGCAGCATATGCACTAGAAAATCTAGATGCTTCAAAAATTAGAACAGCTTGTCAAAGTCTCATTCAAAAACTAAAAAATCCGGATCCTGATCAAAGTGCTGCGAATCTTGTGTTGCATTCTATGAATATGTTAACACCGTGACGTGTCTCACTGGTCTCATCAGATTTTTAAAGAACAGGCATCTGCGCTGCTGCGATTAGCCGACTTAAATCCTATTGAGTTAGATCTAACTATCGAAAAATTAGTGACGTGCACAGGGAAAGTGATTCTTTCCGGTATCGGTAAAAGCGGCTTAGTAGCTCAAAAAATCACAGCCAGTTTAGCATGCGTTGGCTGTCCGGCGATTTTTCTACACGGAACCGATGCGTTGCATGGTGATATTGGACTCTTGAAGTCTAACGATATCGTGATTTTTATTTCGCACAGCGGAAAAACGCGTGAGCTTTTAAACTGGAAGCCAATTTTAAAACGTTTGGCATGTCTGACGGTGATTATTACGAGCGATATTGACTCGCCGTTAGCGTTGGAGAGCGAGATTGTTCTCAATACGGGAGTTTCAGCAGAAGCTTGTCCATTAGATTTCTTGCCAACGACATCAAGTTTATGCAGCATGGCGATTGGAGATTTGTTGGCTATCGGTATGATGCAACGAAAAAAAATGACTTTAGGTGACCTCGCTCATTCTCACCCCTTAGGGCATTTGGGGGAGCGTGTGTGTTTTATCTAGTTCGTCACGGTGAAACCGCTTGGAATGTTCTGGGCCAGCAAGCTAGTTTTACGGATTTGTGTCTAACTCCTCATGGTGAAGCGCAGGCTAGGACTTTGAAGCCTAGGCTGAGTGAGATTAATTTTTCAGAAGTTTGGTGCAGCCCTCTAAGGCGCGCGAGAAAGACGTGCGAGCTTGCAGGTTTCATAGAACACGCCGAGATAATAGAAGACTTAACAGAATGGCATGCAGGCGACTATGAAGGCATGAAAAGTGCCGATATTGAACAACTCCAGCCTGGTTGGTCCATGATGACTCACGGAGCACCAGGTGGTGAAAGTGTAGAGAAAATCAAACTTCGAGTGTCTCGTGTTCTGGAAAGAATGCAAAAAACTTCAGGGGATATTCTGATTTTTTCAAGCAGTCATTTTTTGCGAGCTCTCACAGCTTGTTTTTTGGGACAAGAACCTGCGTTTGGAAGGCATTTGCCGTTGGCAACAGCTGCGCTGAGTATTTTAGATAAAGACAATAATATGCCAGTGATTAGACTTTGGAATGCCTCAGGCCAGGGCAATGGGGCTAGAAAAATCCGAATGCATCGTTTATAGCCTCCGATATGCAATTTTCTCATGAAGACATGACCAAACTCGCAAGGCTTTCGAGGCTTGCTTTAAGTGAAGATGAGCTGTCCGCTCGCCAAAGAGACTTAGAACAAATTTTAAGTTATGTTCAGACTCTTCAAGCCATCGACGTTTCTGAGATTAAGCCAATGACGCATGCGGTTCCCATGGAGCTGCATTTGAGACCTGACGAACCTAAACCTGGAGTCGGCAGACTGGGTCTCATGGGTTCTGCTGGTTATGAAGATGGTCTGATTAAAGTTCCTAAAATTATCGAGTAAATCATGAAAACACTCAGTGAAGTCAGTCGTGCCCTTTCAAAAGGCGAAGTCTCCAGTTTATCGCTTACTAAAGCCTGTCTCGAAAAAATTGACAAGCAAGACAGCAATTTAGGTTGTTACTTACACGTAGCAAGCGAATCAGCTTTGGAAGCAGCCGAGCAGTCAGATCGACGTAGGCAACAAGGTGAAGCTTTCGGAGATTTAGATGGCGTTCCTGTTGGCATTAAAGACATGATTTTTTGCGAAGGCATGCCGGTGACAGCTGCAAGCAAAATTTTAGAAGGCTATCAAGCTCCCTATGATGCAACAGTTACACAAAATCTAAAAAAAGCTGGCGCGATAATTCTGGGCAAGCTGAACCAAGATGAATTCGCCATGGGTTCTTCCGGCGAGAACAGCGCTTATAAAATATGTAAAAATCCATTGGATACAACTCGTACACCAGGCGGTTCTTCTAGTGGGTCAGCGGCAGCAGTAGCTGCTGACATGGGTTTCGGAACTCTAGGCACGGACACCGGTGGTTCTGTTCGGCAACCAGCTTCGTATTGTGGCATTGTAGGTCTAAAGCCAACTTATGGTCTTGTGTCTCGTTTTGGCGTGATTGCGTATGCAAGCTCGTTAGATCAAGTGGGTGTTTTAGGGCATGGCGTCAAAGATGCAGCGATCATGCTTTCGGGTGTTGCCGGCTATGACGAGCGAGATTCCACGAGTGTGAATAAACCTGTTCCTGATTACGCAAGTTTATTAACGGGCGATATTGCTGGGTTAAAGATAGGCGTCCCTAAAGAATTTTTTGTAGAGGGCCTAAATCCTGAAGTTAAAGCTTGTGTTCAAAATGCTCTAAAAGCTTTGCAATCGAGAGGAGCAACGCCTGTTGAGATCTCGCTGCCTTATACAAAAGAAGCACTGGCAACTTACTATGTGATTGCAACAGCGGAAGCGTCTTCGAATTTGTCGCGCTATGACGGTATTCGTTATGGCAAGCGACTTGGCGAAGAACAAGGCCTTAAAGCTGTTTACGAAGAAACTCGTGGGCAATTATTTGGAACCGAAGTTAAACGCAGAATTTTACTTGGAAGCTATGTTTTGAGTGCTGGCTATTATGACGCTTATTATGTTCGTGCTCAAAAAGTTCGAAGTTTAATCGCCGCAGATTTTAAACGCGCTTTTGAACAAGTGGATGCGATTATTGGACCGACAGCTCCTCGTCCGGCGTTTAAACTAGGCGAAAAGGTCAGTGATCCGCTCCAGATGTACTTAGAAGATATTTATACGATTCCTGTTAACTTGGCGGGTCTGCCAGGGATTTCTGTCCCGGGTGGATTTTCGACAGACAAATTGCCTATCGGTATCCAGCTGATTGGCAAACCGTTTGGTGAGACAGAATTGCTCAATGCGGCTTTTGCTCTGGAGAAAGAGCTGCATGTTTGATTGTTTGTTTTGTAAGTTTATTGCGAGCGATATCGCAGCCAGCTAAGTTGCTCAGACTGATAATTTAATTGCTTTTGGCGATATTAATCCGCAAGCACCAACGCATATTTTGATTGTTCCTAAAGAGCATATTGAGTCGGTGAGGGATCTCAAAGAAAATCAAGCTTATCTCTTAGGTGAAATGAGTTTGATGGCTCAAAAATTAGGGGCCGATCAGGATTTTCGGTTAGTTATCAATACAGGAGCGGGTTCTGGTCAAAGCGTTTTTCATCTCCATATGCATTTGCTTTCAGGTCGAGATTTTAGTTGGCCACCGGGGTGAGATAATTGTACAAGCTCCTCATGCATCAAAATCTGCCACTCAGTGTTTTAATCGAAGAGGCCATTAAACGAAATGAAGGCTTTTTAAGTGACCACGGTGCCTTTGTTGCCATTACTGGCAAGTACACAGGTCGATCGCCCAATGATAAATTTACGGTCGAAGATGCGAGCACAAAAGACTCGATCTGGTGGGGTCCGATTAATCAAAAGATGCAGCCTGCTCAGGCGCAGAAATTTTATGAGCGCCTCTGGGCCTATTTGCAAAAACAAGATTATTTTTCTCAAGATCTCATTGCTGGAGCCAGCAAACAACATCGATTGAAAATTCGTGTGCTCACAGAAAGAGCTTGGCACAGCGCTTTTGCAAAAAACATGTTTTTAACACCGACAGCGTCAGAACTAACAGGATTTGAACCCGAATTTACAGTTTATCAGGCCCCTGGTTTTAAAGCTGACCCAGCGATTGACGGCACCCGTTCAGAAGTAGGCGTTATTTTAGACTTCTCAGCTAAGAGAATTTTGATTTGCGGCACAGAATATGCCGGTGAAATTAAAAAAAGCGTGTTTACTTTGCTCAATTATCTTTTGCCAGCCAAAGGCGTGATGGGTATGCATTGCTCGGCGAACATGGCAAACAATGGCGATGTGGCGATATTTTTTGGTTTAAGTGGGACAGGTAAGACAACTCTGTCTGCCGACCCAGAGAGATTGTTGATCGGCGATGATGAACATGGTTGGGATGAAACAGGCGTGTTTAATTTCGAAGGCGGTTGCTACGCAAAAGTAATTAAACTCAGCCCAAAAGATGAACCCGAGATTTTTAAAACCACACAAACTTTTGGGACGATTTTAGAAAATGTCGTGATTAACTCAGAAACGCGAGAACTTGATTTAAACGACGATAAGCTGACTGAAAATACACGAGCGAGCTATGACATTCGGCAAATTTCGAATGCACACTTAGAAGGCTTTGGTGGACATCCAAAGCATATCATCATGCTAACTTGCGATGCTTTTGGGGTTTTGCCGCCGATATCAAAACTGACTCCAGAGCAAGCGATGTATCACTTTATTAATGGCTATACGGCGAGAGTGGCAGGGACAGAACGTGGGGTGAAAGAACCTTCGGCTGTATTTTCTGCTTGTTTTGGGGCGCCGTTTATGGCGAGACCGCCGAGTGTTTATGGCAAGCTCTTAACAGAAAAAATGGCCAAACATGATGCTCAGTGCTGGTTGGTGAATACAGGTTGGTCAGGTGGGCCTTACGGCGTCGGTAGCCGTATGAAAATCAGCTGGACAAGAGCTTTGCTGCATTCGGCGTTATCTGGAGAACTTCAAAAAGGTCAGTTTACTACAGAGCCGTTTTTTGGGTTGGCGATACCCGTTCAAGTAGCGGGTGTTCCTGCTGAAATTTTGGATCCTAAAAAAGCTTGGGCTGATCCTGCTGCTTATGACATTAAAGCTAAAGAGCTGCTCAAATTGTTCAAAGATAACTTTGAGGGCAACGTAAATCTTCGATAAGAGTAAGATTGAAAAAAAATCTGTCGAAAATGAATCAGTTCTTTCAACACAAAACAAAATCAATATCATATGGGCACGGTTTACAGAGGTTGAATCTACTCCTGACTTCCGCACTTTTTTGAGTAGATAGAGGTTTTCAGTCAGTTTTTATCCGGGTTTTAAAATTTAGGTTACTAGAGCGTAACCGAGTTGAAGTGAGCTGTTTTGTTTTATCCACGAAGTGTGTGTTTGAATAAAGCGTGTGTCCGGCATGTGCGGTCGCTAGGAGGTGAAAGACTTCTGCCAGCCCGATGAGGGGAATGGCCAGTCGAAGACAAGGGTGTCTTCTGCGAAGGAGAATCTGAAGGAAGTCTTAGACAAAATATTGCCTTGATGAACAAAAATCGGATGAGGCGGTTCGTGTGGAATGAGCGTGCGCTTGAACGCGAAATCCAATACTCATACAGAACACACGGACGTAGATTCGACAAGGACAATAGGAAAGTTGAGGTGCTCCCCATTGTTCAGACAAAAATTAAGCGTTTTTCGTTCCACTTTTTTAAATCTGTCTTTTAAAAACAGAGCTGTTTAGTTGTTTAGCAAAAGCTGTTTAAAAAGTATAGAGTCCTTTAAAGGATCTATCTTAAATAAACTTCTGCCGGCGTCATATAATCTAATGCTTGATGTGGCCTCCTGTTATTGTAGAAATCAAAATACTCGTGAATGCCATTTCTAGCTTCAGCAACTGTTGCAAAATTTTCCAAATAGAATTTCTGTTTGGGGGCTGGCGTAAACGTCTTCGACTATTTTGTTGCTGTGCAGAATTACTCTGATGAAGTTAAGAAAAACCCAGAGCTTTAGCTCCCTTGGAACTATCAACAAAACTTGGCTTCGGCCTAAAATTGCGTTCATGCAGCTGGTTTACGATTAATTTACAAGCTGGTTGTGCAATTTTACAGACAGGACACAATCAAAATTAAAGAGTCTAATAATTATCTTGATTAGGACTTGTATGAAATCTCTACACATCTGCAAATATTTGCTTTGCTAGGCTCTAATAAAAGCGCTTATACCTTAAAAAGCAAGTTTGGTTTTTTTATTGGTTTTTTGCGGGCTCAATCCAACTCTCCTTTGGAATTTTAGTTCAAATTGA
>JBAXMC010000032.1:0-14493 GCA_037134495.1 Myxococcaceae bacterium | reverse complement strand
TAGCGAGTTTAGATCAAAAAGTTGAGAGATCTAGGGTTGAAAAACTTCTTGAACCATTTTTCGAATTTATCGATTATAAAACTCATCATGATTCATTGCTGAAGGATCAATTGCATAGCGATTATTTTAAGGTAATCCATTCTATTCCAAAATATTTAGCTAAGAAACTAGAGATTCCTTTGTCTGAAATTGTTAAAACACCATCCAGATATGAGCATCAACCCGAGAACTCTTGGCAAGAGTTCTTCTGGAAGATGTTCTGACGAGTCATAGATATTAAGACTTGGCTCATCCCAAAGCAACCGGCTCAGTTGTGTTTGCACCAGAGATTGAGTACAAAGAAACAAGCTTATGATTTTTGAATCAGTCGTTATCGCAACATCTATTATTGCTGGAGCAATTGCCTCGGTCACAGGTTTTGGAATCGGAAGTCTCATTACGCCTGTTTTAAGCATTGCCATTGGAACCAAACTTGCGGTCGCAACGGTTGCAGTGCCTCATTTTATTGCGACAGCGATTCGTTTTTGGATGCTTCGCGGTCATCTGGATAGACGCATTTTCTTGAGTTTTGGTTTGATGAGTGCGGGAGGAGGTCTTATCGGTGCGCTTCTTTACGCGAGCTTTGCAACCCCTGCATTAACGCTGATCTTTGGGTGCATTCTCATATTTGCCGGATTCATGGGGGCAACTAATTTATCCAAAAAAATACGGCTTCATGGACTAGGTGCATGGATTGCAGGCGGATTTTCCGGTTTCCTAGGTGGGATGGTTGGCAACCAGGGAGGCATTAGGAGCGCGGCGTTACTGGGTTTAATATTCCAAAAGAATCGTTTGTAGCGACTGCAACAGCGATTGGATTACTTGTTGATGCATCCAGAATACCGATTTATTTCTGGAGTCAAGGGCAAGAAATCATGTCGAATAATCTGAAGTGGTTCTATCTTGCGACTCTCGGTGTTGTGATAGGGACCGTTCTTGGCACGAAACTTTTGAAACATCTAGATGATCAAACATTCCGGCGTGTAGTTTCTTCTCTTGTTTTTTTGCTTGGTTTCTTCATGTTCTACGAAGGGATTTGGAGATTCCATTGAATCACGTTCTCAACATAGGCATCGGAGGGAGCGTCTACGCTGACAATGCTTAGTCCGCTAAGTCTTTGGAGATTCGAAGCAATAAATTCTCTTGCTCTGGGGTAAATTTCGGCTGCCCAAGTGAACAAACTATCTTTGAATAAATTTTCAAAAATAGATTCTGGGTCAGGAGTGACCGTAAAAAATACTAAATTCAAGAAACCTTGAGCGCTTGCTTTGAGCTCCGGAAGATAAGTCTCGATAATCGACATCGATTGATTGACTGTTTGACCATTAGGCCAATATTCGTTCACAATACTTTGTGGCCAAAGATAAGTGCTGTTGCTTGGAAATTTATTGTTAAAATTAAATAATACTCTTTGATTTAATCTAACCAGATTTTCTAAGGTCATTGAATTATTAATGCTTTTATTTTGGGTGACTGGGATCAAGAATGCATCTAATGCATTTTCAACAATCTGAATCGCTTGAGCATTATAAGGCCCGGTAGATTCTCGGTGTTCATAGTCGTTCTCCAATTGGATGACTAAAAACTCGCCAGGATGCTTATTTAAAAACGCTTGGATTTCATAAAATACAGGGGCCATGAGTACCGTTGCATAACTGTGAGAGAGATAGAAATTTTGAGTGATATTGTTGTAGAGAAACCTGAAATCAAGCGCCCGAATGCCCTGCTCAAGCTGTTCAAAAATAGACAGAGGTTGCGAGAGAGTCTGATTTTTGACGACTTGGTCTATGAGTGGGTCTATTTCGGCCAAGTCTTTAAGTAGGTTTAAAATTGGCGTTTTTTCCATCGGAGTCGTGTGATTGAGATCAAGCTTATACGCTGCACTATCGTGTGAGCCTAGGAGCATGAGCTGATCAATCCGGCGTTGTTTGATATCAGCAGGTAAATTCTGCATCCAATCTGCCTGACAGGTGCCTGTGTAACGCATGCATTGATTCTCAGTGTGTGAGACGCTTGGAACCAGGAACAACAAGAGTAAGAAGGTATAGGCTCGAATAATTTGGAGAACCCAGCAAAAATTAAATTTATTTCAAGATTTTTAGATTTTGAGTTAGATGAAAGCTATGAATAAGTTCTTTGCGCTCTTTTTTTATGCTCTGCTCAGTTTTGGTGCGTCACCCGAGTGTGAGAAAAACAGCGATTGTGTTTTAAGGCCTGCCAAATGCTGTTCCTGCAATCAGGGTGGTAAACTCAAGGCCTTTGCTAAAAATATGCCCATGCCAGATTGCGCAGACCAAATGTGTGCTCAGATGATTAGCAAAGACAAAAGCTGCCAAGCAAAACGAGCTGTTTGCTTAAAGCAGCGTTGCGAGTTAATGTTTTAAAACCTCACCCCCGGCCCCTCTCCAGCAACTGGAGAGGGGAGGCACAATGAAGAAAATTAATTAAATTCTCTTCGTCAAGTTTCCCCTCTCCACTTGGTGGAGAGGGGTTAGGGGTGAGGTCTCCGAAATTAATGTGACTTGCAAAAATCCACGGTCATCGCAATCGGTGCCATATACTTGTATAAAGCCTTGATATTCTCAGCAATGCTTTTGCCATCTTTGGTCTTGATTTTCAGAATATTGATATACATTTGATCGAGATTGGCATTGAGGAGTGGAAACCGAGTAAATCTCTTTCTAACAACAGGTTCTTTGGCTGATGTTACGGTTGTAATTTCGAATCTGTCTAGCAAGTCACTGAGATCATGAAAATCATTGTGATTGCTGGTAGAAATCATAATCAGGCTGCAGATTCCTGAAACAGACCCTGGGTTATGCACTGTAAAAGAAGCAGAATCCGTATCTATATTACCAAGCATAATTCTAGAAAGCTCGGTCATGACAAAGTCCGTGCTGTCTCCTGATTGTGCTTTAGCACCTGTAAATGTGACTGCGAAAATAAAGAGAGTTAACCAGATTGTTTTCATGAATGCTCCTGTCTTGATCAAGAATAGGAGTTGAGTGTGGAATTTGGCGGCCGAACATGCCATAAACCAGGCATGACACAGCTACAGGAAAGAATATCCCAAGATTGGAAAGAAGCCATGAAAGCCAGAGATCCTAAAAAAGATGTCTTGGCCTCGATCAAGGCTGAACTCAAAAGTCGTGCGATTTCAAATAGACCCGAAGGTTCGCAGACCACAGAGCTAGACGATGCCGCCACCATGGATGCTCTCAAAAAAATGGCCAAGCAAAGACGTGAGTCTGTCGAGTCTTTCAAGGCAGGTAATCGCCCTGATCTCGTGGAAAAAGAAGCGTTTGAATTGTCGATTATCGAGTCTTATTTGCCGCAGCAATTAGATGACGCAGCACTTGAAGACTTGGTGAGAGCACAAATCGCTGAGCTTGGCGCTGTTGGCCCACAAGATATGGGCAGAGTCATGAAAGCTGTGATTGCTAAAGCTGCTGGCATGGCAGATGGCAACAGAGTCTCTGCTTTGGTTAAGAAATGTTTGGCTTAAGTGAAACTAGAAGATGCCATAATTGAGATTAAACGTCGGACTGATCTGGTTCGCGTCATTGGCCAAACGGTCAAACTCAAAAAACACGGGCCCAATTACTTGGGCCTTTGCCCTTTTCATGGCGAAAAAACACCGTCTTTTAATGTCAGACCCGACAAAGGGTATTTCAAGTGCTTTGGCTGTGGCGCCAGTGGCGACGTGTTTAGCTTCTTAGAAAAACAAAGTGGTCAGTTGTTTATTGATATTGTGAAACGCTTGGCGGGAGAGCTGGGTGTTACGCTCGATCAAAGCTTTCAGCCCAATAAAACGACAAGTTCGGCGCTTGAAGCTTTAGAGCAAGCTCAGACTTTTTTTAGAGAAAATCTAAAGGGGGAAGCGCTTGCTTACTTGACCCAGAAACGTAAATACCCAGAAAAGATTATTGAGGCTCATGGGCTTGGATTCGGAGGGAGTACCAATCTGCCCGGTTTGGCTTTGTTTAACTCACGCATCACGATTCCTATTAGAAACCACCGAGGACAATTGGTGGGCTTTGGCGGTCGAATTTTTGGGGCAGCCGAGAAAGACCGGCCTAAATATGTGAACAGCCCAGCCAGCGAAGTTTACGAAAAAAGTCATATTTTATATGGACTCTATGAGTCTTTGCCTCTGATTAAACAGCAAAAACGAGTTGTCTTGGTCGAGGGCTATTTCGATGTGATAGCATTGCTCGCCGTTGGTGTACCCGCAGTTGCTCCGTGCGGGACTAGTTTGACCGAGGCTCACGCTGATCTGCTTAAAAAATATACTTCTGAGATTATCTTGTGTTTTGATCAAGATGCTGCAGGAAAAGCTGCTCATCAGAAAGCTTTGATGCTTTTTTTGTCAAAAGGCTTTCAAACTCGAGCGGTGCATCTGACAGATAAAGATCCTGATTCGCTTTGGCAGCAAGAGCAGGGTGATCTTTTGGTGAAACTCTGTGATGAAGCTAAAGACGCGGTTCAAATGAGGATCGAACAAGCGCTTCAAGACGGCATGGGCGGTGTTCATGAACGGATACAGGCACTGCAAGCACTATTGCCGTTTCTATCGGCGTATCCAGATCCGTTGGTTAATCGGCAATATGTCCGTTTGGCAGCGCAAATTTTAAAAGAAGACGAATCTCTCTTGGTGCGTTCCGTTTTAAAACACAGACCAGGCAGTTTGGCGCAAATCCCTAAACCTGCTGCTGCTCCTAAAGAAAAGATTATTTGGACCGACGCTGAAAAATTATTACTGAGAGCCTTGATCACCCACCCAGAAATATTGCGAGACAAAATAGAAATATTAGAAGCAGATTTGAATAAAGACTTCTTGAGTTTTGTTGAACGACTGCTAAATCTATCCCCTGAGCAAGATCCGTTGAGTATTCCAGTGCCAAGAGATTCCAGTGTTATTCAGCAATTGCAAGAAGCGTTTGGGCATCTTGAGCTGATCACGCGAGAAGATGCTGAAAAAATTTTGGCAGGCTGGTTAATTCGGATTTCTCAGAAGAAAAAGAACGCTTGGCTGAGTGAACAACACCAAAAGTTGCTGCTTGCAAGTTCGCAGGGAAATTTAGAGCAAGTTCGGCAAGCTTTGAAGAGCCAAAGTGGTGTACTTAAGAAGAGCTGGACTTGAAGACTTTGGTGGATCAGATATGGGAACACGTGTGACTGACAAAAATAAATCAGAAATTGACCCAGACTTAGATTTGGATGACTTGGAATTAGGAACGGATTTGGATTTCGATGCGGATGATTTTGATACGCCTCCTTCTCCAAAGCCAAAGCCGGCACTAGCTTCTAAGGCAGCGCCGAAAGCTTTGTATGAACGTAGAGAAGTCTTAAAACTTGTCAATCGTGGACGTGATCGCGGTTCCTTAAGCATTGATGAAATCAACGATGCTTTGGCCGCTGATGTGGCCAAAATGGACGATCTGGAAAACTTGGTTGCGATTTTGCTTGAATGCGAGATCGAAATCACGGATGACGGTGGCCGCCCTACAGATACGACGGTCAAAGAAGAAGTTGAAGAGTTCGTTCCTGAAGTTGAAGTCGAAGTCGGAGAAACAACGGATTTTAATAAGGGCAACGATCCCGTTCGACTGTATTTGCGTAAAATGGGTTCGGTTAATCTCCTGACTCGAGAAGGCGAAGTCGAAATTTCAAAACGCATTGAAGAAGGCGAAATCGAAGTTTTGGCAGCTGTTTTGAATACGCCTATTTGCTTGATCGAAATTTTAGATTTGGGTGATCGATTAAAACGCGGCAAAATCCGCGTTAAAGAAATCGTCAAAGAAAACGAACCCGGTGAAGATGGTCAGACCATCGAATTCGATGAACCTAAGATTACTGAACGTGCTCTGAAGATTGTTGCAGAGCTAGCTGTTCTTCGCAAAAAACTAACGCCAGCTAATCAAGAAAAAGTCGTTCAGCACTTACGAGACCTCAAAATCAACAAGCGTCAAATAGAGCGCATTGTTCAACGTATCAAAGTCTTGGTCAGACGCGTGAACAAAGTTGAATTTGAAATTGCCAATATAGAGCGTCGTGTTAATCGCGCGGCACATGTGATTCTCTCTGAGATCAGGGCTTGTGATAGTGCACAAGATAAAATGCAAGCATTGGCCAAAAAATGGCTGGTGAATATCGAAGCTTTGCAAGATTGGTATCGTACGATCGTCATGGGCGTGCATCGTATCAAGCGTGTCCAGGAAGAAGCTCAAGTCGATGTAGAAAGTCTGCGTGAGGCTTACAGGCTGATTCAAAAAGGCGAACGGAAAGCCAACAGAGCCAAAGAACAGCTGGTTGAAGCGAACTTGCGCTTAGTTGTCTCGATTGCAAAAAAATATACGAATAGAGGCTTACAGTTCTTAGATTTGATTCAAGAAGGCAATATTGGCCTGATGAAAGCTGTAGACAAATTTGAATACAAACGTGGTTATAAGTTTTCAACCTATGCTACCTGGTGGATTCGTCAGGCGATTACGCGTGCGATTGCGGATCAGGCCAGGACAATTCGAATCCCTTTGCATATGATCGAGACGATTAATAAACTGGTTAGAACTAGCCGATACTTGGTGCAAGATTTGGGTCGTGAACCAACTCCAGAAGAGATTGCTGAGAAGATGGAAATGCCGGTCGATAAAGTGCGCAAAGTACTTAAGATCGCCAAAGAGCCTATTTCTTTGGAAACACCGATTGGCGATGAAGATGACAGTGGTAGTTCACTGGGTGACTTTATTGAAGATAAGTCAGCGGTAAATCCATCGAGTGCTGTGATGCTGATGAATTTGAGTGAACAAACACGTAAAGTTTTAGCTACTTTGACGCCTCGAGAAGAAAAAGTTCTGCGTATGCGTTTTGGTATCGGTGAACGTTCTGATCATACACTTGAAGAAGTTGGTCAAGATTTCGAAGTAACGCGTGAGCGTATTCGGCAGATCGAAGCAAAAGCGCTGAGAAAACTGAGACATCCATCGCGTTCTAAAAAATTGTTTGCTTTCTCAGATCCAACAGAGGCTCAGATTCAAAAAAATGTCTAATCAGAATTTGATTATTTTGTTTGGCGGTGAAAGTCGTGAACGTTTTGTCTCCGTTGCGACAGCCCAAAATATAAGCCGAGCATTGCCACATGCTCTCTGTTGGTATTGGGCTCCTGATGATTCTGTTTATCAAGTTACCCAAGAAGAACTTCTGACTCACACAGATGTTTTTAAAACAGAATTCAAACCTGCTTCTAAAAGTATATTTGAAAATATCTTATTAGCATTTGATTCTAAACAAGCAGCAAACAGTGTTTTCGTTTTGGGTGTTCATGGGGGTAGGGGCGAAGACGGAACTTTGCAAAGCTGGCTTGAAGAGAGAAAAATTGCTTTCACAGGATCTGATTCAAAAGCTTGTAAGCTTTGTATGGACAAACTGGCTGCTAAAAAAAGTCTAGAATCTATGAGAGTTCGTGTGGCTGCATCGGCTTTAATCAGCGGCCAAGATTTGAGCACTGCTGAGGCCGAAATCAATCAATTCTTATTAGAATATTCTAAATTAATTTTGAAGCCTAACGCCGAAGGTTCCAGCGTTGGTCTATTTCTCATCACAGCCGAGACTCAAAAAGACGCATTAAAAGAACTTAAAGCTTACCCAGAACGTCAGTATTTGTTAGAAGTTTACATACAGGGCACAGAACTGACCGTGGGTGTTTTTGACGATAAAATAGGCCCAAGAGCGCTTGTCCCAACAGAGCTTCGAGCACAGGAAGCATTTGCAGACTATGATGGCAAATATTTGGGTCTCGGAACAACTGAAATTACACCCGCAGAAATTCTTGAACCCGTGATGCATGCTGCTCAGCAACTAGCAATTCTCGCACATGAAGCTTTGGGGTGTAAGGGTTATTCTCGAACGGATATGATGGTTGATTCGGATGGTCCTGTTTTTTTAGAAACCAACGCCTTGCCGGGTCTTACAAAAGCTTCTCTGGTTCCACAAGCTCTCGCTTATGAAGGTATTAGCATTCGTGAGTTTTTAATGAAACAAGTGGAGTTGGCCCGTGTCAGACTTGCTAACAGCTTATAAAGAAGTCATGTCTCATTGGCCTTCAGGTGTTGCCATCGTGACATCTGTCCTGGGCTCTAAGCGCTATGGAATGACCATCAGTTCTTTTACCAGCGTGAGTCTGCACCCTGCAATGGTCTCTATTTGTGTCGATAAACGTGCTCAAATGTGTGGCTTGCTTCAGAAAAGCAAAAAATTTTCTGTGAATATTTTAGATAATACTCAAGTTGAGTTGGCTCTGGCTTTTGCAAATCATGACATAGAAATGCATGAGCGTTTTCAAAAAGCTGAATTTAATAATTCTGAAACCCAAAGCCCTGTTTTAAACCCGTGTTTAGCTTGGCTAGATTGTGAATTGCATAGCTTTCATGACACGGGAGATCATGTGATTTATGTGGGTCAGGTTTTGAAAGCCAAGACAGTCGAGCAAAAAGATCCAGTAATTTATTACAAGAGAGGCTGGTATGGACATCTTACTCGTTTATAAAAGACCTCGCCCTGAAGACTTAAAAATCCATGATGCTGCACTCCAACACATAGAGAAAATATTGGTCTCAAAAAAATTCAATTTCGAAACTTGTTATCGAGAAAATCTAAAGCCAGACTTAGTTAAAGATCGACTGATTATAACGGTTGGAGGAGATGGTACTCTTTTAGATGCGAGTCATCATATTGAAAATAATATTATTTTAGGTGTGAACTCGAATCCTGATAGCTCGGTGGGTTCTCTCTGTGTGGCTGATATAAAGAGTTTTGAATCGATATTAGAGAGGTACTTGCGAGGAGAGCTAAAGCCAATCTCTGTTCCACGTATCGAGTTAAGCCTCGATGGGAAAATTATACCTGTTTTAGCTCTTAATGACATTTTGATTGCGAATCAAAACCCAGCAGCGATGACGCGTTATTGGATTGAAGTTTCTGCTGAAAAAGTCATGCATAAAAATTCAGGTCTTTGGGTTTGTACGCCTTGTGGATCTACAGGAGCGGTTGCTTCAACCGGCGGAGTGGTCCAAAAAATTGAAGACTTGCGTTTACAATGGGTGTGCAGGGAACCTTATTTTGCGAAAAAGCCGATACCCACTTTGTTAACGGGTTTCTTGGTAAAAGATCAAATACTTAAAATAACCAGTTGTATGAACGATATGCGGATTTTTATCGATGGTCCACATATCCAAGAAAATTTCGAAGAAGGGAACCAGTTGATTTTATCGCTTTCTAATAGCAATCTTAATTGGTTGATGACCCCCGAATTAGAGATTCGGCGTCAACAAATAGGTATTTTAAGGGAGCAATATGAGTTTGAAAGAAGGCATGAAGGCCCCAGCTTTTAAAGAACAAGCTGATTACAAAGGCCAATGGATTGTTTTATATTTTTACCCCAAAGATGACACGCCGGGCTGTACGCGCGAAGCGTGTGGCTTTCAAGATTTATCGAAAATATTTCATGAGCATAATGCTGTAATCTTAGGAGTTTCTAGGGACAACGCAGAGAGCCACCAAGAGTTTAAGAAAAAATACAAGCTGGAATTTCCATTATTGAGCGACCCAGACTTGAGTTTGCATAAAGCTTATGGCGCTTATGGTGAGAAAACTAGCTATGGCAAGACCTCTATGGGTGTTATCAGGAGCACGTTCTTGATTGATCCACAGGGCAATATTGCGAAGGTTTGGCCTAACGTAAAAGTTGACGGCCACGTAGAGAAAGTGCTGGAAGCGATTAAAAATCAATAAAAAATGCCGAGGGCGGGACTCGAACCCGCACGAGATAACTCGGGCGATTTTAAGTCGCCTGCGTCTACCATTCCGCCACCCCGGCCTATTGAGCAAGGGCACAACTAACTGATATGATTGTTAATTTCAAGGGGTCAAAAGGGACTCTCCTAAAAACTTCGGGTAGCATGGGAGTGCCTAAAGAAGTTTTTCATACGTTAGAGCAGCATGTACTCGCTTCTCGAGCTGTGATTTCTAACACGCAGCTAGATTCCAATAGCTGTTCTCTATTATCACTGCCACTGAGTCATATTGGCGGCTTGGCTATTTTAGTGCGTGCCTATGTATCGGGTGGGCGCTCAGTGTTACCAGAGAAAGGCTGGAATCCTGATTGGGCGGTGAATCAAGCAGGTGTGACACACATGTCACTGGTGAGTACGCAACTCATGCGTTTCATGCAGGATTCTCAAAGCTTGAAAGCCATGCGTAAACTCAAAGCTATTTTATTGGGTGGCAGCGCCATTAACAAGAGCTTAATCGAAAAAGCATATCAAGAAGATTTGCCGATTATCATGACCTATGGATCGACAGAAACATGTTCTCAGGTGACAGCAACTCGTTTAGGTGATTCGTTGGATAGACTTTTGACCTCAGGAAAATGCCTGCCTGATCGAGAACTGAAAATCAGTGAAACAGGAGAAATACTGGTTAAAGGCGATATGATTTATGTTCCTGGATTCTACGCTACTGGAGATCTTGGCCATTTAGACTCACTAGGCTATTTGCATGTTTTGGGTAGACGAGACAACCGAATGATCTCGGGTGGCGAGAATATTTATCCAGAAGAAATCGAGCGAGTTTTGCTGGAACATCCGGAAGTCGATTCTGTGGTCGTTTGTGCTAAAAACGATGAAGAATTTGGTCAGCGTCCTGTTGTATTTGTGAAGATGCAACCTGATTTTGAATTGGATTCTGAGAACTTGAAGAATTTTTTATTAGAACGCATAGAACGCTTTAAAATACCCAAAGATTGGCGTCCTTGGCCTTCTGATTTTCCAGACACTCCTAAAATCAGTCGATCTTTTTTCGCCAAATTAGTGGATTAATGGCTAAGTTTTCACATGCAAGTTGGAACTTCTCTTAGGCCAGTCTATAAGCCAGAACCTCTGCCAGTATTAACGCATATTCCAGAAAATTTGGTACTGGACGTTTGTCATCAGTTTCAAGACGACCATGGACATCATCCTCAAGGTCCCAATCTGATTGTGTACGGGATGAGCCAAGTGCTAGGGCAGATGCTGACACGAAGATTTTCCAACTTATTGTCTTGTGCAGGCCTGGGTCAGTTTTTGCCAGCACAGAGAGAGTATTCTGTCTTGCAACCTTGGGATGAGTTGGCAACTCGTTTTCAACCAAAAATATTTACGATCAGTGAGAATCAGAGCAAAGATCCGGGTCTTAAACCCAATCAACTTCGTTATGAAATCTTGCCTCCTCAAAAAGACTCAAACTGCTATTCTATTATTTATTTTTTAGGACTACCGACAGAAAAACTGCCTGTTCCCATTTTGGGAACGCTTTATGACTGTGTGCGGCCGGTGTTGTTTGGCAGTAAGCATGACTGGGAAGCTATTCAAATTGACATTGACAGAGATACGATGGAACCGGTTGGGATGTCTTTTGAAACTTGCAACTATTCGAATGCTCCTGATACATATGATTTAATCAGCCGGAAAGATTTGCATCTATTTACGAAGATTTCAAAAACACCTAACGGTACTTGGAAGCGTGAAATTCAGCAAAAAAATGGTACGATTCAAACAACAGAGGTTCAAAATCCGTTTCGTGATTCAACGCATGCCAACATGGCTGTGGTATCCTGGAATACGTCTTTAGATTTGTGTGATCAAGTTGCTCAGAATTCTAATCTAAAACTTTACCCTGTAGATATGCCTGATACGCAGTTCATGGATATGGACACCTACCGAAAAGAGGGGATTGATTTACGGGCTGCTTGGCTTGAAAAGCGCCGCTTAGGCAAGTTTATTTTGAAGCTGCCTGCACGATCTGTTGCTAATTCGACTTGAAAACTTCTCCACTTTGTCTTATAAAATAAGATAAAGTGGAGAGATTATGGATGCCAGAATTTCAGCAAAACTTCGTTCTTACAAGTACTTAGACTATTCTGTCCTGGCAAGTTTATTTTCAGAATATCCCAGACCTATTAATCCCATTTCTCATTTGGTGAAGCAAGGAGACTTAGTTAGATTAAAAAAAGGTCTTTATGTCTTGCCAAGTCATTTAAGAGAAGGTCTGCTTGATACAGAAGTTTTGGCGAATGTAATTTACGGACCCTCCTATATATCTCTTCAATATGCGCTTAGTTACTACAACTTAATCCCTGAACGGGTGAACCTAGTAACCAGTATGACAACGCAGCGAGATAAATGGTTTTCAACACCTGTTGGTGATTTTTCATATAAATATATTTTGCCGCGCAAGTATTCGATCGGTTTAACGCTTAATAATACCCATTTTCTAATCGCAACACCTGAAAAAGCTTTGGCTGATATTGTGGGACAAGAAAAAGGCTTTAAAAATTCAAAAGAAGTTTATGAATACCTCACAGAAAATTTACGTATTGAACCGGAAGATCTGGCTCGTCTAAATTTAGGTCGAGTTCGAGAAATCGCGCGAGCTTACAGAATGTCATCGGTTACTTTTTTGAGTCAATGTTTGGAGGAGATGAAATGAGCCCTGTTATTTTAGAAATGCTCAAGCCCTATCGTTGTCAAAGTTCGGATGACTATAAAAATGCTTTGAAAGAAGTGATTCAAGAAGTTGCTTTGCTGGGGCTTTGGCGAGCTAAATTTTTTGAACATGCAGCTTTTTATGGTGATACGGCTTTGCGGATTTTATTGGGTCTAAACCGATTTAGTGAAGATATGGATTTTTCACTTCTGACGCCAAATCCTGATTTTTCCCTGAAAAGCTATGAAGATCAACTCATGACTGAACTAAAAAGTTTTGGTTTGATAGCGCGCATTGAAACAAAGATAAAAGTAAAAGAGTCTGCGATTGTATCCGCATTTCTTAAAGCAAATACGGTTACACATCTTTTAGAAGTTGGGATTCCTGAGTCAGAACGGAAAAAGTTGCATCATCAAGATTCGATTCGAATTAAAATAGAAGTTGATACAAACCCACCGCCAGAATTTTCCACAACGGTTTGTTATCTGGTGCAGCCTGTTCCATTTTTTGTGAAAACTTATTCAGAGCCAGATTTATTTGCTGGGAAGATGCATGCTGTTTTGTGTCGTTATTGGAAAACACGAATTAAAGGTCGAGATTGGTATGACTTAATCTGGTTTGTTGCTCGCAAAACACCACTTCATTTGCGTCATTTGGAAGCACGTATGAGGCAGTCTAGGCATTATCAAGATAAGGGTGTTTTAACGGAGCAAGGATTTCAAAGGCAATTGCTAGACAAGATCGAGGCTTTGGATATTGAACGAGCTCAGGAAGATGTTAGGCCTTTCTTAAAAGATAAACGTGAGCTTGATCTCTGGTCAACGGACTTTTTTCGTCATATTGCCAGCAAGATCGAGTTCCAATAAAAAAGCCAGTATGTCTAATTTTTTAAGACTTACTGGCTAGATTTATCTTAGCAGTTGCTTTTGCGTTTTCTAGAAACAAGTCCTAGAGCGATAGCAGCTAAAACGAGGAATAAGGCTGAACTATTGGTAGAGCCTGATACGGCTGAGCATCCACTTGATGCTTCTGGAGCTGGAACAGCTGCGGTTTCTATGTTTTTAAGATTAGTTGCTAAGTTGGTTGTTACAACATCGGCGGCTCCGGTACCTGTTGTTGGTTCACAACCTACAACAAGGGCTGCAGTGCCTGTGTTGCCTGTTACAGCACCAGTACGATCTAATCCGCCCAAAAGAGGAGCGGTGACTGTGATAACGGGAGCTGTCGAGCTTGTACTCATGGTAGCAACTGGAGCTGAACCTGAAGCAGCAACGCTGCTTACGGTAACATGCTCCCCTATGGCACAGGTTAGATTTTTAAAACATGTATCTGCAGTGCAGGTTACGTTTGCTTCATTCGCTGTTCCGTTGAAGATTGTGAAGCTCCTAGCAGTATCAGGCAAGGTGGCTAAAAGTGTTACCGCGGCGTTGGTTGGTGTCACTGGAAGAGTTGCAAATTCAGGCGTAATAATCAGAGCTTTTGAAGTATTTCCATCTACTGTTACATTGCCAGAAGCAGTGTTTATTGCAGCAGTGGCTGATGTAACTGTTACAACTGCTGTTGTGGGATCTAGAGTAATCGCTGGATCATGGGTTATAGTGGCATTAATCTCTGTTGGAGTTACTATGTCATCTGTCTCTGCATTGATGTTCGCAGGAATGGTTGCAGCAACACCAAGCGCAACCAATTGCTCATAAGTATATGCTTCTATATTTGATGTTTTTGTTGTTGGAATCGGTGTGGTTTCTATATTTGCGCAAGCTGTAGGTGCGTCTTCGAGTAAGCATGATAGATTTTTATTTTCTAATTGGTTTTTGCCGAAAAGCTCACGATTAAATTTGGCAAGTGATATAGACAACCCTGCTGCGCCTGAAAAACTGCTTGTTGAAATTAAAAGACTAAGTAAAAAAACACCGTTTTTTGTTTTCATAAGTT
>JBAXMC010000031.1:0-14547 GCA_037134495.1 Myxococcaceae bacterium | reverse complement strand
ATTTGATCCAGCGCTTTAATCCCTGCTTTATCAGCTGGGCTGCCATCCAAAGGGCTAATCACGGTCAAAACACCCTCTCGAAGTCCAATGACGATGCCAAGACCTCCAAACTCCCCTTTGGTGCTGAGCTTCATTTCCTTTGAAGACTTAGGCTCCATGAAGTTTGAGTGTGGGTCAAGCTGACTCAGTGTTCCATTAATGGCCGCATATTCAATTTTTTTAACGTCTGCAGATCGTGGCAAACGTGGCTGCATAAACCTGAATATGTCTCTCAGGGAAAAACTCAAATCCCAAAGAGAAGTCAGATTTTTGGTTTGAAATCTTTGTGAACTAGAAGTCAGCTCAATTTCTACTTCGTTTGGAAATTCTCGAACGACCAATTCTGGAACTTGTCTTTGAACAGCGTCAAGTGCCCCTATTAGCATTTTTTTAGGGTCTAAACGTTCAGGCTGAACATACTCTTCTTTCACCAGTAACATCACGCGGTTGTAGATATGGAGTTCGCTTAAATCTTCTTTAGCAAATAGAAAACTAAGGCTAGAAAACGCTAACAGGAGAAAAAAAAACTTAGATTTCATCATTGTTTAGCATCCTGCTGCATTTCCTTTTGAGAGAGCGAGAACCGAATTAGTGTTTTTAAAATTCGATTACGTTCAACATTGCCTAAAATTAACTTTAAATCGTCATACACAGACGGATCGTTGAGCAAGCGCCCAAGGGTCCCTTGGCCATCTTTGGTATCAGAAATAATATCGCCTAGGTTATTCACGATTTCAGCTCCCTTCTCATCGTATACCAACGAATGCACAAGGCTAGGACCTTTTTCGGCATGTTTGAATAATTTATCGAGACTTGCCAATGTCTCTTGAAAACTTTCTCCTATCTCATTGCTGTAGATCAAGTTGTGCGCAAGACCAGAACCCGTTTCGATTTCTTTGCTCACGTTTTTTATAGACTGAGCTGCTTCTGCTAAAGCTGTATCGCCGCCCTTGGAAACAAACCCTTCTATAAAGCTTCTGGCAGCTTGAACGGCCCCTGTCACATGCGTCAAAACATTCTGAGCTTTCGCCAAGGCATCACTAAAATCAATCGATTCAGCAGAAGCTAATTCTCCGTGATCTAAAATAGGCTGCCCGACCGGAGTCCCCAAACTGATATTAATAATTTTATCGCCCAAGAGACCCTTGCCGTCGATTCGAGCGACAGAATCAGAACGCAGCCAAGGCAATTTTTCCTGCGGAATCCTCAAAACGACTTTGATCTTACCTGCAGTCTTTTCATTGCGATCTTTAAATTCAGGAAAGCCAATTTGCTCAACGTAACCGACCAAAACTCCTGCGAGCATGACGTCAGCTCCGACCGATAAACCCACGACATTTGCAAAATACGTGTCGATATGAGCCGAGCGATCAAATAAGCGATTTTCTTTACCAATCAAAAAGATAAAGAACGTCAGCAAAAGGATACCAAAGCAAACAAATGCGCCCAATAAGATGTCTGTGTTTCGGCCTTTAGGTGATGCCATATTTTTTTACTCTCTAAACTAATATATCATTCAAACTAGGGTCTGCAGTTAAAAAACCCCTAACAAAAGGATCTGGATGCTTCAAAAGCTCCCCAATAGGACCCAAGGCATGCACCTGTCCTTGATACAAAAATGCTACTTTTGTGCTCATTCGGTTCACTGCTGGGATATCATGGGTCACCATAATAGAAGTCGATTTGAGGCGTTCTTGGAGTGACATGATTAATTCGACAATTCGGACCGTATTGATCGGATCCAAGCCGGCTGTAGGTTCATCATACAAAACCACTTCAGGGTCCGTTGCAATCGCACGAGCCAACCCAACACGCTTTTTCATACCCCCCGAAAGCTCTGAAGGCATTTTATCTACAGATTCTTTGAGACCTACCCACGTGAGTTTTTCAATCACTCTGTCCGAAAGTTCACTGTCAGATAAGTTAAATTTTCGAAGTCCATAAGCCACATTATCAAAAACAGTCATGGAGTCAAAAAGTGCTGCTCCTTGAAATACCATGGCAATGCGCTTGCGAATCGGCAAAAATTGCTCATCGTTTTTAAATTCTGATAAATTTTGACCATCAAAAAAGATACTACCAGCATCAGGCTCTATCAGCCCAATAAGCATCTTAATTGTCACGGTTTTGCCTGCACCAGAGGGACCAATAATGCAAACGCGTTCGCCCTTTTCGATCTCCAGATTGAAATCACGGCAGATCACTTGAGAGCCAAACGCTTTATCGACATGCTGATAGGAAATATAGCTCATGAAAAGTCTTCCGGCCAAACTTCATCCCCGATTCGAAACACCGCTTTCCAAGGGATGAGACAATAAAAGTAACCTTCATCAAAAGACAACGTGGCGCTAACACCCTCTTCATCAAAAGCAAAATCAGGCAAATTATAACCGTAGGCAAAATTCAAACTCAAATAGTCACTTTTGAGAAACTGTGAAGGCACAGACACGCCTTCAGCTATAGGGTCGAGTGTCACCATTACAACGCCACGCTCAAGCGCTTTCTTGAAAACCTGAAGTTTTTTAGGTTTGGAGAAAAGTTGGACAACCTCACCCATAATGGTCAGGCCTGAACGCTTCTAGAAGCCTCGTGCTGATGATCAAGTTCAACCAATGAACATTCGAGAACTTCTTTAATCGAACGATTAAAACGCACTTTTTTAGCAGCGATCTCACGCAAAGCAATTACCTGCTCATTATTCTTAAAGCCTTCGACGAGAGCATGACTGCCCTTCATCAACTGACGCGTACGCGCGGCAGCCAGTAAAACAAGCGCGAATCGGTTTTCAACAACTTCTAAACAATCTTGAACGGTTACACGTGCCATGGGAGAGTTCTAGATGATTTTAACGAACCAGTCTAGGCCTTAAAGCGACTTCTCCGCTTTCTAAGACCACTTCGAAACGAACGGATTTGACTTGATGTTGGCTCATTAAACTTTCTTTGGCTTTACCTAGCGTGTTTTCGAAAGTTTCATAATCAACAGCATCTTGACCCTGAAGACGATGCGCTTCTTTAAACTGTTCATATAAATCTTTAAGCGAGTGACTGCTAGGCAAAGGCTCTACTTGGCCCAATTCTGGGTGATAGCTATGTTCTTCTTTGCCGACAGACCGCTGAATCACAGGCTCTGTTTTAGGCAAACGTGGTGTTCGAATACGAACCAAACCAGGGTCTGTGTTGTCTGAAAGTGTACCCGCCAGTTCGTTAAAAGCCTGCGCGATATCACTGAGCTCAGCAAAATCACGAAAAACCAAACGGCGATCATAGCGTCCACGAGCCAGGTCTCGAAGACCATCAGCAATTTCGTCTGTCCTCAGATCCGCGACTTTAGGTACGGTCATGCAGGCACTAATCAGAGCAATCAAAGCTCCAATATCGACCAATAAACGTGCCAAAGCAGACTGGGGCGCTACCTGAAACACGATAAAAAAACCAACAATCGCTGCTACAACAGAAACAGCCGAAACGGTAGCAATAAATGTTCTCAGATTCTTCATTCTAGCCCTATCTTACCGAATCTTCACTAAATAGCCAAGACAGTTGTGTGTTTGGACCCAAAGTATCAATCACATGCCTTCTAAAAGCCTTTTTCAAGCGATCAGCCAATTGGCCCATGCGCTGTTTAGAAACGCCATAACGTTTTCCTAAATCCACCAGATTCACGGGTTCATTCGCTAGTAAATGCTCTTTCCAGATGGCCAAGTCTCGTTCGTTTTCCAAACTTTTTTCAAACCGGCCAATCATATCTCCAATTGTTTTTTGGATTTCACTTTTTGCGCTTTGGGTTTCAGGGTCATCCCAATCAGAGGCCATCGTATCATGCGTCATCCCAGACAAACTTGATTCTTTGG
Organism: Myxococcaceae bacterium; assembly: GCA_037134495.1. Classification (GTDB taxonomy): domain Bacteria; phylum Myxococcota; class UBA727; order UBA727; family JABDBI01; genus AER2-1. The sequence continues at coordinate 10,655 of JBAXMC010000031.1, read as the reverse complement.
CATCCAATCGATCCATGATTAAGGCTACTTCGTGAGGGTCTTCACCGAGTTCTTTGGCAATTAATTCTGGCGTTGGCTCAATGCCTTTGGCCAATAATTCGCGCTTTATTTGTGGCAACCCAAAATAAACTTTACGCCCTGCCCGGCTGTTAGCAGTATGAATTAATCTCGAATTCGTCATCAAGAATTTGCCGAGCTGGGCCTTGATCCAATAAGTCGCATACGTCCCAAAACGTGTATTCTGGTCCGGATCCCAGCGTCCAGATGCAATACTCATACCCGCTAAAGCCTCTTGAACCAAGTCCATAAGACTCGTCCAAGAACGTCGATATTGATGCGCCATTTTAATCGCTAAGCGCATGTTGTGATAAACCAATTTTTTAGCGGCCGCCTGATCTTGATGATCACGTACTCGCAGTCCTAAAGCGCGTTCTTCTTCTTCAGATAACCGGTCAATACGCGTCGCCTGCCGAACAAAATTGGCATATAAGTCATCTGATTTGTCTGCACTCGAAACCCATTCACCTTGGGAATCGGGCAAGGCAATGCTAGAGCGCTTGACTAAGTGCGCGAGCTCGTTCTTTGTCTTTGGGTGCAACATAAATTCTATTAAATTGGGCTGGTCGTTGGTAGCGTTTAAATAACTCTGTGTAAGATTCTAATAAAACAGCTTCTCCACGTTTTGTTTGAACATAAAGAGGAATTTTAGAAACTCCAAAATATTTAGAAATCGCACTACTAGACCGCGATTCTATGAAATCTATTTTTTCTTGTTTCAAGAGTTGGCACAGACGCGCATATTCTTCCACAGAAAGCTCATCAGATAATAAACTATAGGGCTTTCTCTGAACAATACGCTGGGCCCAAGTATTTTGACTTTGACGAAGATGCATTTGAATATCTGTGTCATCTAGCTTAACATAGGCTTCGACATCTTCAGGCAACAAAAATTCTTCAGGGCTTTCTTCGAAATATTTTTGCAGCATTTTCTCAAAAATCACCGGTGTATGATGCAAATAAACACTGGCAAACATATGATAGCGCGAAAGTAAAAAATCTTCGAAACTAAACATGCCTTTAGACTTAATACCCAGATAGACCGAGTTATTTTGTTCTAGAGCAACAAGGCTATTAATCAGCCAATCTGCATCAAACTTGCCATAATTAACACCACAATAAAAACTATCTCGTTGCAAATAATCCATGCGATCAGCATCGCATTCTGAGCTAATAATTTGCTTTAAAACAGGCTGATAATTAAGGCCACCGTGTTTAAAATCAAGCTCTGTAATATCCAGATCCGCAAATAAGCGTGTAATTTCTGCGGAAAAACAAGAATCCGTGAGGAGCTTATGCGTATAAGCCTCGTGCGTAACACCTACAGGCATACGCATTTCCATCGTATGTGATAACGGAGGGTGTCCAATGTCATGTAAGAGCATGGCCAGTCTAACAGCTTGGCGCATGCGTTTTCTAAAAGCTTCGTCTAAATCACCTGGGTTAAACAACGAGTCAAAAATACGAGTCGCCATTTCCATAGCTCCCAAACTATGGCTATAACGACTATGCGTAGCGCCTGGAAAGGCAAAATCAGCGAAACCCAGCTGCTTGATATTGCGCAAGCGCTGAAATACGGGGTGGTCTATGAGCTGAAGTTCTTCATAACTAACAGCAATAGAACCATGAATCGAATCTCTGATTTGAATAGACATAGGTATACTATAGAATAGAACGGCCTTCTTTTTGTGCAAGTACACACTCAAGCAACCATTCACGTAATCGTTTTTGGTCCCCTGGAGCAAATTTCCTAAAAGCTGCACCCATCATCCAAGAACCCTGCTGATCTTCAACCCACACAATTTCAGAAGCGGCCTTGAGAAGCTCAAGCTCTTTCTTGATGGGTATATACAACAAAATATTCACTTTTTCACCGACGGCAAGCTCATTTAAAGACTCAAAACTCACGCCTCCTAAAGCTAAATTTCGGGAAGTCGCTGTAAACGACTGCATTCCTTGAGTGACCTCTATACGAATTTCAATTGGGGCACGTAAATGCCTTGTTTTATTAGTTTTACCGACTTTAGGTTCATCCGGCGTTGGTACATCTTTTTTATTAATTGCCATAAGTAACAGATAGAGTAGGCCAAAATCTTTACTTTCTCAATAAGCATTTACATGCCTGAATCTCTTTCGGTGTCACCCAGGTCTGTCCAGACCCGTTTGGCAAACACTCTAGAAATTTTTAATTCGAACTTTGTACCTGCGTTTGATGTCAGCCTAAGTAATTTTTTGAAAGAACAAAAGCTTGATTTTTTAGAGTCAATTTACAAAGGCAAAAATAAAAGTCTCAAATTAACAGAACGTGTGATTCCTGCCGGTGACCGAAGCCTGCTTAAAAATGAAATTCGAAAGAAATGCGATGAACTTTATCGTAAGGCCCATAAAAATGTCATTTGGGTTGAAACCACTGGTTTAGTAGATTTAAGCCATACCAGCAAGAAGAGTATTCCCTTGGGAGTCTATGCGACAGGCCAAAGTGGGCTTGGATTCTCTGGGCAACTACGCCTGAGAAGACTAGAACCTTATGACAGCCCTTCTGGAAGCTTACCTAGAGGTGTTTCTGCGGGACACGCAATGCAGATTCCCTGTACGGCCGCTTTAGCCAAAATCATGCCAGCAGGCAGTGAATTTGAGTTCTCTGGAGAAGGGGGTTTTACTCTTAATTTTGATATAACGGCAGAACTTAAAGCTACCGGTAAAAAAATTATTTCTATTATTACTCAGAAATTGCCCCAAACCGATAAAATTGTCGTCAAACTCATCAACTCAAGCGGTTTAGAAAGAGGACTTGGTTACAAGTATCGCTATGATCCAAAATGGATTTTCGGAGCAATTGCAGAGTATCTTTTAGATAATTTCGGATTCATGAGATGGACACATCCCACCGCAGCGAATTTAGAGGCCAAACAGCAAAAAAATAAAAGTCTGATTCATCAATATGTTTTAGATTTATCCGTTCCAGATCAAGCCAAAGCCTATGAAGATTTATTTATGCGATTTTCAACGAAAAAAGCTGAAGAATTCGCTCAAAAAGAAACTGGCAAAGAGTCTGAAGTTTCATATGATATTAATGCCTCAGCAAGCATTGGCGACACACCACTGACTTTGTATCATGTTTCTGAAAGTGAAAAAACAACAGAGTCAAGTTCTGTTGATTATAAAGAAACGAAGTCAATTTATGAACACATCTCGAAATGGTGTTCAAAACTTAGTGTTGCCTGGGAACTCATCTCGTTTAAAGACAAGCAAAAAGAGTTTAGTCAGTCTTACTGCCATCTTACTTTTAACAGCCCTTATGCAAGTGATTTTTTTGAGCTCATAGATTCGCTCGGAATCTCTGTCCTCAAAGAAGCCAGAGACATCTTAAGTGCCAACCCAAAGACAGAGATTCACGCGGATATTTTTTTTACAGACGCCGGCATTAAAAATATTCAAAAAAGCACTCCTGAACAAGCTTTCGAAGCTTATTCAGGCCTGATTCTAACTCCCGAAGCTAAACGCTATGGCGAGATTCAAAACAAATGGTTTTTCACACGATGTTTCTTTATATTTGAGAGCAAACGGCTCGAGCAGCAAACTCCTTGGTTCAAAGAGAAAAGCTCTGTTATCGCCCATGCGTTTGCGTTTTCTAAAAAAACACTGCCTTTTCAAGGATCTCTTAAACGTTTTTCAGACATGAAATCAATTGTATCTCTCATGAAGCTAGCAGATCCCATAGAAATGATTATTCATGAGCTTTCTATTACAGGGCCCGGGCTAAGCGTATTTAACCCAGACGAAGGACAAATGATCCACCCAGAACAAGAAATCACTGGACGATTGGCAGCCTTAGCTTAGAGACAGACTTAATATTTTTGTCCAGCAAGTGACTGGGCAAGACATTCTTCAAAGCATGCAGCATGACTTGTCGAACATCAGGTATTTTCTGTTCTAACTCGTCCAATAATTCAGCCATGGCATCACGCTTTAAGCCCGTTTGAGAACCACATAGATTACATGGTAGGATTGGGTATTCCGAGCGTTTAGCATGCCACGCAATGTCTTTTTCTGCGCACTCGATCAAAGGCCTAATCACTTCAAATCGGCCATCGTCTGTCAGATAGCTCGCTGGCATGGCCTGGAGTTTTCCAGCATAAAACAAATTTAATAAAAGCGTTTCTAAAGCATCGTCTCTATGATGACCCAAAGCGATTTTATTACAACCGAGTCTTTCGGCTGCAGAATATAAAATCCCTCGGCGAAGTCTTGAACAAAGCGAGCAGTAAGTGCCCCCCTCTTTGGTTTTATCAACCACAATAGAATACGTATCTTTTTGAATAATTTCGAATGGCATACCAGAATTTTTAAGCCAATTTTCCAATGGCACACCATCGTAACCGGGCTGTTTTTGATCCAGATGTACAACCGTGATTTTAAAATCAAAGGGAGCTTTTTTTTGAGCCTGCCACAAGAAATCAGCCAGCGTATAACTGTCTTTTCCGCCTGAGACAGCGACCAAAATATGATCCCCTGCTTTGACCAAATCATACTCGCAAATAGTTTTAACCATCTGGCGCAATAACTTTCGGCCCCGTTCGGGACCCTGTTCATGGGTGGCAAAACCTTGCCAATGTTCTAGTGTAGGTGCTTTCAAGCCGCTTTTGTACACTAAAACACAGCGTTTGTCATTCCGAACCCTTTGCACTTCAAATTTTTCAATCTAGACAGTCGTCATGTCTAAAATCATAATGCCCATTCTCATCTTCACGTTTAACCTTCAAGCAACAAACGTCTGCACGGATCCCTTTGCTAATCAGCGAAGCCAGTTCTCACTCACAGAGCCATTAAGCTGCAATCCCGCACAGCCGGTCTATCAACTTCAAATCTCTCAAAATGTTTATCTGCAACCCACTTGTATCGGCAACAATAAAGTCATCGATTTATATTTAGACAACGGAGATGTCATTCATTCTTTTAGCACTGAGCAAATCGGTCAATCAGGCTGGAGTGTTTTAACAGTCGAAAGTGCTTGCACAGGGAAAAATTTATTTACAATCACGCCCGACTATCAAGTGCCTGGCATTGGCACTGTAGATCCTACAGAGAACACGGCCAATACTCTAATTCTAAGAGACAACCAAACTCGAGTCATCGCGAATGCAACCAAGCATTTTGTTGCTTCTGGCAATTGCGGTCAAGCTATCTGGAATGTCGAAAATAATCCTGCGATTTCTCCCCTAATCATCGCCTATTTATTGGCTCTTAAAGACAACAGCCTGTTTTCTTGCAGCAGCACCACGCCTCAAAAAAATCCAGTTTCTAACGGGCTTTCTGCAGGCGCCATTACAGGCATTGCTGCGAGCATAGCAGTTGCTATGACAGGAGCTGTTTTGACTGTTCGTTGGCTCTTTCAGCATCACCCAAAGTGGTTCAAATTACCTACCTCTGAAGTTTAAACCACTTTTGTCACACGCTTTCGATATTCTTCGAGAGAATAGGTCTTCGCTAGAGGGCCTTCTGATTCGCATTCAGGCTTTATCACGCCTTCTTTGACGGCGTATTCAAAAAGCTGCTCTTGCAAGATGCGTCTGCCTCTAAATAACCGAGACATCACAGTTCCAATAGGAATCACCACTGTTTCAGCGATTTCTTTGTAAGAAAGATTATAAACATCTGAGAGCAGAACAATGACTCGAAAATCCACAGGCACTTTTTGCAAAGCGTGTACGACTTCATCTGAAAGTGACCTGTCAGCCAGAATATTTTCAGGGTTTCTATCGGTTGACTTGTTGGCTGCATCTAGACTCGAAAACACTGTTGGAGCATGCATCTCCCCATCTAGGATTTCGCGTTCTTTCACTTTACGTCTATATTTGTTGATAAACGTATTGGTTAAGATTCGAAATAACCAAGCTTTGCAGTTGGTCCCAATCTCAAATTGCTCGTAGGAGCGAAAGGCCTTCAAATAGGTCTCTTGAACTAAATCCTCCGCATCTCCAGAAGATCTTGTTAGCCGTAGAGCAGCTCCAAACAAAGTACTTACGTGAGGAATAACTTCCTCTTCGAAGGCCTTTAAGTTTGATTCACACTCCGTCGAAGAAACAGGCGAAAGCATCATCGGCACTCCTTGTTCCAAACAAGAACGGTCGACGTGTATTTCTTTATTCCCAGGTGTTCAACTAAAAAACTCAATTATTTTTTGACGCTGTGCATCAGCATCGTGCATACCGAGTTCAATCAAATCATTTGCATATTCGACGTCAAATAATAAATAGCTCAAAACATCTGCGCCTTGGTCATCAACAGACTCAGCCATACGAGAAACAGCGCGTCCAACCAATCCACCGATGCGCTCAGCCAAGCCTCCCATTTTGAGGCGTCGATTTGCCAAAGCTCCTAAATCTTCACTAGGTCTCACGACTAAGTTATCGATATGACGATAAGGCTGTCCTCGCATGTGCTTCATCTTATCATTCACAATATCACTCTTGAGGTCTACTAAGGCATTAAAGCGTTCTAATCGCTTTAAATCATAGTCTGTCTTATCGACCATCAATGCATTCAAAATTTTTCCTAGCAAGAATAACGCAGACGGATACCGGTCAATGCGTGCGATTTTCTTCTCTTCAAGAGCGGGTTCTTCGGTACGCAAGCTGATTAAAAACAAGCGATCTGCTCCAAGTCTCAGAGCTGGAGAAATTGGTGTATTCAGTTTAAGAGCTCCGTCACAATAAACTTCTCCCTCGATTTCAACCGCAGGAAAAATCCAAGGTATGGTCGCCGATGCAAGTGCATGAGAAGGACCAATTTCGACTTCGCAGGGCAATGTCTGAGAATCAGTACCCCAGAGCAACGCTTCTTTTTTAGATCGTTGCATAAAAACATGGGTCATACCTGTTGAAACATGCGTCGCAGTTAAAGCTAAAGCTTTGACATCTCCAGAAGCAATATTCGAGTGAACATTCTGCCAACGGATTTGTCTTCTCACCAAATCTTCAAGCGGGGAGGTATTAAATAATCCTCCCAGCCGAGTCGCTCCGATCACATCGTCCAGTTCGCCTCGTCCTCTGGACCCAAATAAAAATTTAGGTAGGTTGACTAGTTCACGCCAGCCGATTTGATAAATACCGTCAATGCGCAAACTTTTCCACATTTGGACCAGAGCTTCACCCTGCACTTGCGGCATATGATTCAGGGCAGCAAAAAAACAGCTATTCACGGCTCCAACAGACGTTCCGCAAATAATCTCAAAACGCATATTGGCAACAATACGTGGCGGCAGTTCTTCGCGAACATATTTAAGCACACCAGCTTCATAGGCCCCTCTGGCCCCACCTCCAGAAAGAACTAATGCTGTACTAGGTACCATCAGCCAATCGCCTTAAGGCATCTGAAACCAATTGACCTAGCAAAGGCTCTAGAGACATTGGCCCTGCGTCTGCTACAGTTGCTAAAGCAAGCAACCGACCATTGCTCGTTTGAATCACACGACCCACAAAAGCGGGTCCGTAAAGACCTTGCCCTCGTTGAATCGAAATGAGCAAATCCACTCCAGATGGCAACTGACGCCCAGGAAACCAAGCTGCTTTTTTCTCAATCACTCTTTTCTCTGATTCTAAAACTCGATTAGCATCTGCCATCGAAACTTCGACAAATCGAACACCTGCATCCAGCATTTGATTCATCGTTTTGGAAAACACTTGTGCTTGTTCTGTCGAGACAGGCTCAATCACATAGGATTTTGGACCTGTATTTGATAACATGAAAGACTGATAACTGGCTCCAAACACTTGGGCGCTTTCAATATGAACCGCTCCAGCTGGCATCGACACAGGCAGTTGATAAAACGCAGGGATCAAACCAAATGTGGGCTTACCCGCTCTTTGGTTCCAAGCTTTCAGCTGGGTTTGTGAAGCAGATGGCGTCGTGACGACATCGTGTTTCTCGATTTCTTGAGGCTTCGCTTCTTGATAGCTGGTCGCTGGCAAAGTGCCCGAGCTCTGAATCGGTTTTCGAGAACAACCTCCAAAACTAAGCAAAGCAATAACAACAAGAGCTTTATAATTTGCGCAAAACAACACGGATTTTCGCCCCTTTCTGGTAAATACCAGGCATCGTCCAAACTTTTTCCTGAGAAGCAGGGATACCGACATTCTGGAAATTAGTTTGTTCTAACTGAGCACCTTCGTCGTTTAAAATCTGAAGTGAAATTTGAGCCTGCAAATCTAACCCTGTTCGATTATGCAGTGTCACTTGAACTTGCCCGCCATTTCTATCTTCAAAATCCACTCGAAGAACTTCGATTTCGCTACAAACAGTCCCTTCGCCACAATAGACACTTCCCCATTTGTATTGCTGATCCACAGAGTTGTTAATGCTCTGTCTGATCCCTGTTTGAGCCTGTCTCACACCGGCACAAGCTCCTAAAAGCCCCAGCATAGAGCATAAAATAATTAAGTTTCTCATTGGTAAATCACTCCCGTTTGACCCATTTTTTTGGTTTCGTAGTCGCCCATCCATAAAATCACACTAGATTCAGCATCAATTAGTTGGAAGCTGTAAACAATATAGTCACTCACGCCTTCTTTAGAGGCTTTTGAAAGCGATCGCATTTCGCCTTTGAGTAAGTAATCAGCACCCGCCATCGCTGAGGTTGATTTTCCTGAATCATACATACCTGCACGCTTTTTAGCGCGCTCTGCCATCACAGCCTGTTCACTATCACGAGCCAAATAAGAGACCTGGCCTTTAGAAAAGTTCACCAAATCTTTCACCAATTTATTTTGCAATAATTTAGGGTCGATTCGAAAACGTGTTTGGTTGTCGAGTGGCAACAAAGCAACACGAGGAGTCACACCGGCCTTAGGCCAATTGATCCCTGCGATTTCTCTGGCCATACGTTCAGCCATTGTTTTGACATCGGCTGAGTCTGTACCCGTTCCACCCAAGTTATCGTCCTGGCTAGAGTCTAAAATTTTTGTATTGTTTGGCAGTGTAGAATACTTACAGGCCGACAAACTGAGCAATAACAACAAGATAATTCCGTTTTTCATGAGACCCTTTCCCTTTGTAACAATCTCTAATATAGGTTCGATTATGAGACAAGATGGCAGAAAACCGCAAGACTTACGACCCATTACTTTTCAGAAACGTTATATCGAGCATCACCCTGGCAGCGTCTTGGTGTCGTTTGGGAAAACAAAAGTTTTGTGTACAGCCACCGTTTCAACGCAGTTACCACAACATCGCAAAGAACTAGGTAAAGGCTGGTTAACAGCTGAATACGGTATGCTTCCTGGTTCAACACTTGATCGCAAATCTAGACCTGGCAATAAAGGCCCTGATGGTCGCGCTGTAGAAATACAACGTCTCATTGGTCGTGCTCTCAGACTTGCTGTCGATTTAGATAACTTAGGCCCCAAGAATATCACGATTGATTGCGATGTGATCCAAGCTGACGGTGGCACCCGTACTGCGGCTATTACAGGTGGGTGGGTTGCCTTGTCTCTCCTACTTAAACAGCTCAAATTAGACCACCTAATGCTACGTCAAGTTGCTGCTGTGTCTTTGGGTGTCAAAGGTGACCAAATTCTGACAGATTTAAACTATGTTGAAGATGTAGATATAGACACCGATTTTAATCTAGTCGCATGTCATGATGGAACGGTCATAGAACTTCAAGGTGCCGCTGAAAAAACGCCTATGAAGCCTCAGGTTCCGTTAGAAATCCTGAGGCAAGGTCTTGGGGCGATTGCACAGATTTGCCGTTTGCAACTGGAAGCACTGGGTTAGTTGATGCTAAGTTTCTAGTCTATGAGACTCAAGTTGATTATTCTAGGAACGACTGCCGCTTCTTTGTTTGGCATTGCCCTTGCTATCCCATTTTTTATTGATCTCTCTAGTTATAAAACAGAATTTTCTGCGAGAGCTTCTAAAATCATAGGTCACCCCGTTAAAATAGACGGTGATATTTCTCTTTCTCTTTTACCAACGCCTCATATTGCAATTGAGAAAATCTCGGCTCCCAATTTGCTCCGACTAAAACAGATTAATCTCAATCTCGATTTTTGGCCTTTGCTTACGAAAAAAGCTGTTATCCACTCTATCGCGCTGATCAAACCGGATCTTCAATTTCAAAAACTTGCTCATGACCCTCTTAATTTAGGGCTCCCACTTGAAAAAATTATCATCCAAGAGGGTCGTCTCACTTATGCTTCTAAAGGTCAAAAAACGCGTTTCAAAGACATCGATTTAACTTTTGATGTGAAAAAAAATCAGGCCACGGGTTCTTTCGTTTTCTTAGAAAAAGAGATCCGTTTTAATGTCTCCAAATCTACTCTGGAACTTTCTATCGATAAGATTTTTCTAAGAACTTCAGGGAAGCTAATCTTCACAGAGCATTCTCTTAGATTTGGTAATAATCTAAGCATCGATTGGCAACATGCTTTTAAAATAGAAGGTAATTTCAAAAATTTGCCCCAAAAAACAGAACTTAATTTTATTGCAAATCAAAACAATTCTACTTGGAATGGAAACATTAATTTAAATTCGGCAAATTCAGGAGATTTTCTAAGAGACTTTGGAATGGAAAATTTACCAAAAGTTTATTTTAGGCC
>JBAXMC010000030.1:0-14880 GCA_037134495.1 Myxococcaceae bacterium | reverse complement strand
GGTTTATTTTGTAGATTATTTTTTCTGCTTGTCAACCATGTCTCCGGTTCGAAAAATGGGTTACAAAAAAGTGATCTACGGTCAGGCGATCGTCCGATATCTTTTTTGAATACATTTATTTTAGAATGATTGCTTGTAGGCATGGTGCCCTACAAAAAAGCCGTTTCCATATTCCGCAAAGACTAGGAAACGGCACCCTATAACAGGCCGAGACAAAATAATGTCGACGGCCAAGGCCGTTGTGTACGCGTCCCTCTTCACGTTATTGAATCTAAGATTTCGCCTTCAGCCAAATTACTTTGGGTAGAGCTGGCTTTGTTATCCAATATCTTTCTTGTTACTGCATAGTATTAAGCTTCGGAAATAATTCAAGTTCCAAATAGTTGTAAAAACATGAAATCGTGCATCTTGCTCATTATGATTTTGATGTTTTGTGTTAGCCAAACATCATATGGTCAGTCTTGGGAAGAAGCTGCGTTCGCTTTTAAAGTTCGCTATGTTCTCTCTGGTCTGCTGACTGCTGCTGGAATCGGCGGAATAGTCGCAATAAAAGGTTTCTCGTGGCCTCAGCATTGGGTGTGTTCAAACGGCGAGATGACAGATTGTACGCAGAATACAACAGATACCTCTGGCTCAATTCATGTTGAATATGAATGTTCGAATCATACGACGACAGGTCATATTTATTGTCGAGATGGTGAAAAGATAACCCCGGCAATTCTACAAAATCCTGATTGGGTATTCGTTGCATTTCCTGTCTCTCTCGCTGCGCTGATTGTGGGTGGGATTTACTTTCTAACCACGAGCGCATTCTTAATTGCTAAGAATGTGTATCAGAACGATCTTAGAGAGCTTGAGGGAGACCTTAGTAGGTTTTCAGGAACTTCATCGGAGGTTAAGCAAGGCATTGAAGAGTACGTAGACTTTCTATCGGATTTCGAAGGTGGTTCCCGTTTGAGAGTTTAAGAAACAATTCAAGCCTCAAGTTGCTTATAAGAACATGAGATTAGGTACTTTGCTTATAAAAAGGCAGCTTGGTGATCTTGGCAGGTTCCAATCTGCCCCGAATCTTAATATAGATTTCTCCAGCTTCATCGCAATAAGGCAGGTTAACATAAGCCATGGCAATAGCCTGGTTTAGATAAGGCGTTTTAGTGCCTGATGTCACATGACCTATCGTTTCGCCGGCTTGATTGCAGACTTTGTAATCAGGTCGTGCAATGCTTAAGCTTTGCATAACAAGGCCCACCAATCGGCGACGAATCTCAGCATCAGTTTTCCAGTTTTTAGCACACCAACTGAGACCGGCTTCGATTGGGTTTGTTTCGTCGTTAATTTCATGGCCGTATAAACACATGCCAGCTTCGAGGCGCAAAGTATCTCGAGATGCTAAACCACAAGGAGTTGCGTCTCTGGTGAGCGAGTCCCATAGTTGGACTGCTTCGTCATTGGGCACAAAGATTTCAAAACCGTCTTCGCCTGTATAGCCTGTTCTGGCAACAATCATGCTGCCCAGTTCTAGAAACCCAAAACGTTTAATGTTTAAAACTTCATTGCCGAGATATCTAGCTGTGATGGCAATTGCTTCGGGGCCTTGAATGGCAATCTGAGACCAGTAGTCGCTGGCATCTTCCACATGAGCATCGCAATGTGACTTGATCCAAGTGAAATCTTTTTCTCGATTGGAAGCATTTACACAAATCAAAAATTTCTCTGATGAAAATTTATAAGAGATTACATCATCTACGATGCCGCCATGAGAATTAAGCAAAAGGCCATAGAAAGCCCGACCGGAAGAATATTTGCTGGCATCTTGCGAAACTAGTTTTTGCATGGCTTGTTCGGCCCCGGGCCCTGTTATCCACACCTCACCCATGTGGCTGACATCAAAGATGCCAGCTTTCTGGCGAACGGCCATGTGTTCTAATTTATCGCCTGTATAACGAACAGGCATTTGGTAACCAGCAAACTCGGTCATTTGAGCGCCAAGTTCCAAATGACTAGGATAAAGCGACGTTGTTTTCATGGTGCCCATGTCATATAGCACATAGATTACCCACTGAAGCCTAATTTGTGCTAGATAAATCAATTGAAATGTTGAATTTAGGATTTTTGAAAAAATTGGAAGCATTGAGCTTTATTGATGCGGTTTATCTCTATGGTTCCAGAGCACGCGGGGATGCAAAGGAACGTTCAGATATTGATTTGGCGATAGAGGCTCCAAAAGCTACGCAAGAAAATTGGAATCAAATACATGCGATTATTGAAAATGCAGATACGCTTCTCAAAATTGACTGTGTTGATCTTGGAAACGTAAAGAGTGAAAAATTTTTAGAAAATATCTTGCGAGACAAGGTAATTTTGTATCAGAGGAAGCATTCAACGTGAACACCAGAAAACAGGAATTTTTAGAAAGTCTGACCCATGCGATTGCCAGCCTTGGAGAAGGGCTTCAATTTGTTCCAGATAGCTCAAGAATGGCGATTGATGCTACGATTCAACGATTTGAATTTAGCTTTGAGCTTCTTTGGAAAACAGTAAAACTATTTTTAGCAGATGAGGGAATTGAAGCCAATTCACCAAGAAGTTGTTTTGAAGAAGCGTATAAACGGAAATGGATGAACGATGAGCAGACATGGCTTCATATGATGAAATGTCGAAATCTAGCAAGTCATACTTACGATGAGAAGACAGCAGATGAGATCTATGAAGATATACGTGATTTTTTAAAGCCCATGAAAGATTTGTGTGAAAAACTGACTACTTCCAGAGTTTAAGACCCCCCAAGAGTCCAGCAATATTGTGAGCCAAGATGACATCAGGCCCAGGCTTAAAAGTAATTTTTTCAGCATTGCCTCCACCGATATAGAGCCTGTCAAAATTGAAAATCTGACGCATGAGTGAGATCGCCTCGTGCAGATGGTTGTTCCATTTTTTAGAACCGTTTTTTTCTAGTGCTCTTTTGCCGAGTAAATCTTCGTAAGTCTTTTTCCCTTTGAACGGATGATGACCCAGTTCCAGATTCGGCACTAAGACGCCATCGATGAATAAAGCAGCGCCCATGCCTGTTCCCAGCGTGATGACCATTTCAAGACCTTTGCCGCTGACGACACCGTAACCTTGGATATCAGCATCGTTAGCTATTTTAATAGGTTTCTTAGTGATCTTTGATAAAGCTTTTAAGAGATTAAAATCACTCCAGTCACCGTCTAAATTAGGAGCTGTCTTAATCACTCCTTCATGGATGACACCTGGAAACCCAACAGAAACCCGATCGAACTTGCCTTGTTCAGGCAACATGCTCTTGATGCATTTCACAACAGCAAGAGGTGTGGCAGGTCTAGGTGTTGGTTTTTTGATCCGTTCTCCTATTGGCTTATCGCGGTCATTGATCTTCATCATTTTGATACCGCTTCCACCAATATCGATCGCTAAAGTCACTGGCATAACTTATTGGTCGCATGTTAAGAGTCACTGATGCAACCAAAAGTTATCGGAATTTTGACAGGTGGAGGTGATTGCCCAGGTTTAAACTCGGCTATCAAATCTATTACGCAAATGGCTGAAGAATCTGGTTTCAGGGTTTTAGGTATTCAAGATGGTTGGAGGGGTCTTAGTGCAGAATCCCCGAAGTCTATTTGCGTAGATTCCAAACAAGTAACCCATATAGATCGGCAGGGTGGGACTATCTTGGGTACATCCAGAACCAATCCGTATAAAATCACCAATGGCATAGAACAGCTGAAAGCCAACTGGAAAAAATTAAATCTAGAAGCTTTGGTGGCTATAGGCGGCGAAGACACGTTGGGTGTTGCTGCTAGATTATTTGAAGAAGAAAAATTAGCTGTCATAGGTCTACCCAAAACGATTGATTTTGATTTGCCTGGGACAGAATATACGCTGGGGTTTGAGAGCGCGCTGGCTGTTATTATGGAGAGTATCGATAGGCTGCGCAGTACGGCAGAATCTCATGCACGCATAATTGTCGTCGAAGTGATGGGTCGTCATGCTGGGCACTTAGCGCTTCAAGGTGGTATTGCTGCCGGTGCACAAGTAATTTTATTGCCAGAATATGACTTTGAAATTTCGCGCGTACTAGAATTACTCGAAGAACATAAAAAACAAGGCCATCGTTACAGCATTGTGATTGTTGCTGAAGGTGCAAAAATAAAAGGCCAATCTCATGCATTGGCTGGCGCAGAAAAAGACGCCTTTGGACATGTGAGACTGGGTGGTATGGGTGAGACTCTTGCAAGTGCTATTTCTAATGCCAATCTGGAATGCCGCTGGGTTAATCTGAGCCATCTGCAACGTGGCGGTGCTCCTGTTGCCTATGATCGTCGCATGGGATTTACGTTTGGAATAGCCGCCGTACAAGCAATTTTAGCGAAGCAATATGGAAATCTCGTTTCTTTTTCAGAAGGTAAAATTATCTTAAGGCCCTTGTCTTTGGTGAGGGGCCCGATACGCTGCGTGAACTTAGAACTTACATACGATACTGAAAATTACAGAGCCAAGAGAAGCATCTTATGATTGAACAAAGCATTAATACGATTAGAACACTCTCAATGGACGGAGTCCAAAAAGCAAACTCAGGACACCCGGGGACGCCCATGGCCCTTGCGCCGGTTGCCTACACGTTGTGGCAAAAAATCTTGCGTTATGATCCTCAAAATCCAACTTGGTTTAATCGAGATCGCTTTATTTTATCAAATGGGCACGCATCGATGCTGCTCTATGCTCTGCTGTATTTGGCTCAAGTCAAAGACAGTGTAACGCTGGATGACATTAAGGCTTTTAGGCAACTGGGCAGCAAATGTCCGGGTCATCCAGAATATGGCCACACGGTAGGTGTGGAAGTGACAACAGGGCCTCTGGGTCAAGGGCTTGCAAACAGCGTTGGAATAGCTTTAGCAAGTTTATGGCAAGCACAATATTTTAATAAACCGGGTCATGAGATGATAGACTACCGGGTTTATGCAATCTGCGGCGATGGTTGTATGATGGAGGGGATCAGTTCAGAGGCAGCTTCTTTGGCTGGCCACTTGCAACTCCCCAATCTATGCTGGATCTACGATAATAATCACATCACGATTGAAGGCTCTACCAAACTTGCTTTTAGCGAAGAAGTCGGAGGGCGATTTAAAGCTTACGGTTGGTTTGTTCAACATGTCATCGATGCCAATGATTTAAACGCCATAGAGCAGGCGCTTAAAGCAGCTGGGCAACAAAAGAAACCCTGCTTGATTATTCTAGATAGCCATATCGGTTACGGAGCGCCGAATAAACAAGATACGGCTGCCGCTCACGGAGAGCCGTTGGGGGCTGACGAGATTAAGCTGGCTAAGAAATTTTATGGCTGGCCAGAAGATGCGCAGTTCTTAGTTCCTGATGGCGTGTTAGAAGATTTCAAATTAGGTATAGGTAATCGCGGCGGTACTTTGTTTGATGCGTGGCAAGAGAAATTTAAAGTTTATCAAGCTGCTTATCCTGAATTAGCTGAGCAGCTTTTGCAGATGCAATCAGGTGAATTGCCTAAAGACTGGGACGCCGAGTTGCCTGTTTTTGCTGCAGATCCCAAAGGCATGGCAGGTCGCATAGCATCGTCGAAAGTTTTAAACGCGATTGCTAAGAAAGTTCCCTGGTTTGTGGGTGGGTCAGCTGATTTGGCGCCTTCTACCAAAACTCTTATTGAGAAAGAGCCTTCGCTGGAACCCAGCAATTTGGGCGCTAGGAATTTGCACTTTGGGATTCGAGAACACGCGATGGGAGCTGTTTTGAATGGTCTCAGCGTTTCTAAAATGCGGCCTTATGGTTCTACTTTCTTTACGTTTAGCGACTATTTGAAACCAAGTTTGAGATTGTCAGCGTTGATGCATACCCATGCTGTGTATATTTTTACGCATGATTCGATCGGTGTCGGGGAAGATGGCCCGACGCACCAGCCTATTGAGCATTTGATGGCGCTTCGAGCGATCCCACATTTGCTCGTCATGAGACCTGCGGATGCAAACGAAGTCACGGAAGCTTGGCGAGTTTTGATGCAAGAGCCAACACCGTGTGCGCTGATGCTAACAAGGCAAAATCTACCTACTTTTGATAGGACTAATTTAGGTGCTGCCTGTGGAGTTGCACAGGGCGCTTATATTTTGGCGGATTCACCGAAGCCTCAAGTGATTTTGATCGGTACCGGCAGTGAGGTTTCTCTTTGTATGGACGCTTATGAGTTGCTCAAAAAAGAAAACGTTTCAGCTCGAGTTGTCAGCATGCCTTCTTGGGAGCTTTTTGCACGTCAACCACAGGTTTATCGAGATTCTGTTTTGCCGCCGATGATTTTAGCTCGCGTAGCGGTTGAAGCGGGCGCCACTTTGGGTTGGGAGCGTTATGTGGGTATGAATGGTGCAGTGCTTGGGATGACTGACTTTGGTCAATCGGCGCCGCTACCTGATTTATTGAAACACTTTGGTTTTACGGCAGAACATATTGGAGAGCTGGCACATGAGCAAATCAAGAAAAATAGCGCTGGCGTGTGATCATGCCGCTTTCGAAATGAAAGAAATGCTCAAGGCTTTTTTGCAAGAAAATTTTGAGATTTTGGATTTAGGCACGGAGAGCACAAAGCCTGTAGATTACCCAGATTACGCAGAAAAAATGGGCCATGCTATTGCAGAAAAAAAAGCAGAAAAAGGAATTTTGCTTTGCGGCAGTGGTGTTGGAGCCAGTATAGCGGCAAATAAAATGGCTGGTGTTAGAGCTGGCCTGTGCCACGATTCATATTCAGCTCATCAGGGCGTAGAGCATGACCATATGAATGTTTTGGTTTTAGGAGCCAGGGTCATAGGCACTGAGTTGGCCAAAGAATTAGTCATGACTTATCTGAACGCAATAGAATCTCAGGAGCCAAGGCACTTGAAGCGACTGGCTAAGATATCGGTGTTGGAAAGTTAGGTGTGATGCCTGGTGTTGCTAGTTTAAAGCGACTGTATTAGCCTTGCGTTCTTATGGCACTTTCTTGCGGTATTGTTGGCTTACCCAATGTTGGGAAAAGCACCCTTTTCAACTGTCTGACCTCGGCCCAGGCTGAATCGGCCAATTATCCTTTTTGTACGATTGAACCGAATGTCGGCGTGGTCGATGTTCCAGATCACAGGCTACAAGCTTTAGCTGACGTGATTAATCCCGAACGGATTTTGCCAGCTTCGATGACTTTCGTAGACATTGCAGGGCTTGTGAAGGGCGCCAGTCAAGGTGAAGGGCTTGGCAATAAATTCTTAACACACATTCGCGACACGGATGCCATTTGTCATGTGGTCAGATGTTTTGAAGATGAAAATATTATTCATGTTGATAATCATGTCGATCCCGTTCGAGATCTTCAGACGATTGAGACAGAATTAATCTTGGCTGATTTAGATTCCTGCGGCAAAGCTTTAGATAGAGCAAAAAAAGCCGCTCGTGGTCAGAGCCCAATCGCCAAAAAAGCAGAAGCGTTATGTGAAAACTTGCTTGCTCACTTAAACAATGGTCAACCTGCTAGAAGTTTTGTTTATAACCAAGAAGATGAAGATCTCAGAAATACCTATCGAGATATGCATTTGCTTTCAGCAAAGCCAACGTTGTTTGTAGCCAATGTTGACGAAGATGGATTTTTGCCTGAAAAAAATCATCATTTGAAAACTCTGCTTGATTTTGCTGCGCAAAGACAAGACCAAGTTGTCGCCGTTTGTGCCAAAATAGAAGAAGAACTCTCACACCTGAAACCAGAAGAACGTTCAGATTTTTTAAACGAGCTCGGCCTTGAAGTATCAGGTCTAGATAGGATTATAAAAGCAGCATTTAAGCTCTTGAAACTTCAAACTTATCTCACGGCTGGTGTGAAAGAAGTACGTGCTTGGACAATTCCAGTAGGTGCGAAAGCTCCGCAGGCTGCTGGTGTGATTCACACGGATTTTGAACGCGGATTTATTAAAGCCGATGTGATTTGGTGGGAAGATTTTGTGAAGTATCAGGGTGAGTCTGCTTGCCGTTCCGCCGGTGCTATTAAACTAGAAGGCAAAGAATATGTTGTACGAGACGGCGATGTAATGAATTTTAAATTTAATGTGTAGTTCTGTTTAAGTTAGAGCTATACTGCTCAAATGAATTCTCTTCAAAAATTGGCTGCCGCAGGCCAGTCTGTCTGGCTAGATTTTATTCAACGAAGCTTAATTGCCTCGGGTGAACTCAAAAGAATGGTTGTTGAAGAAGGCCTCAGAGGTGTTACTTCAAATCCAGCAATTTTTGAAAAAGCGGTCACTTCTGGAACAGAATATGACGATTTTTTGAGCAAGCTTAATCAAGAACAAATTTTGAAACCTATAGACCTCTATGAAGCCTTGGCGATTAGAGATGTTCAAGACGCCGCCGATATTTTTGCCGAAACCTACAAAAAAACAAATCGTTTAGATGGGTATGTTAGCCTCGAAGTTTCTCCACATTTAGCGTTAGACGCCAAGGGAACATTGGCAGAAGCAAGGCGTCTGTGGGCTCGTGTGAATCGCCCGAATGTAATGATTAAAGTTCCTGGTACACCAGAGTGTATCCCTGTAATTGAGCAGTTAATTGCAGATGGCATTAATATTAACGTGACGCTATTATTTGCTCAGGAACTCTATGTTCAGACGGCAGAGGCTTTTATGAAAGGCCTTGAGACTCGAGTGAGACAAAATCTAGAAATCTCACAAATTGCCAGCGTGGCGAGTTTTTTTATCAGCCGTATTGATTCGATGATAGACAAAATGGCTTCGCAGATGGCTGGCAAAGTTGCGATTGCGAATGCTAAACTGACTTATCAAACTCATAAAAAACTTTATGCCGGTGAACGTTGGGAAAAACTAGCTAAAGCCGGTGCGCAGACCCAACGGCTCTTATGGGCAAGCACCAGCACTAAGAACCCAGCGTATCGAGACGTTCTCTATGTTGAGCAGTTAATTGGACCAAACACGGTTAATACGATTCCGCCTGCGACTTATAAGATGTTTCTAGACCATGGCGAAGTTAAGAATACTCTCGAAGCCGACCTAGATCAGGCCACTCAAGATATGAGGGATCTCAGTCAAGCAGGGGTTTCTTTCGAGCAAGTGACGCAGTCCCTTCTAACCGACGGGATTAAGTTGTTTTCAGAGCCATTTGATAAAATGCTTGCAGCGATTGCAGCGAAGCATCCAGCTAAGAATACTCAAGTTGCTAATCTTTGGGATGAACAAAAAAACAACGCCTGGCTCGGATGGTTGGATGTGATGGGGGAGAGGGGAATAAGAGATGTTGTCTTGCTCGGTATGGGTGGGTCGAGTTTGGCACCAGATGTACTTCATAGAACGCTCGGGCCTTTTAAAAATGCTCCAAAGTTTCATGTCATCGACTCGACAGATCCAGAACAAATAGCTGCTACTGAAAAACAGATCGATGTTAAAAACACGCTGTTTATTGTTTCAAGCAAATCAGGAAGCACGCTCGAGCCTAATATTTTTATGGATTATTTTTTTGAGAAATCAAAAAATCCAAAGAATTTTATCGCCATTACAGATCCAGGGTCACTGCTTGAGAAAGTTGCTATAGAGAGAGAATTCGGAGCGATTTATCATGGCCTAAAGTCAATTGGCGGACGATATTCGGCGCTGTCTAATTTTGGAATGGTGCCAGCAACTCTGATGGGCGTAGATACCGACGCATTTTTAACTCATGCACGTGCTATGAGAGAAGCCTGTAAAAGCTTGAATGCTGAAGAGAATCCAGGAGCTCGTCTCGGTTTATCACTCGGTCAACTTGCGTTGGCTGGGCGTGACAAAGTAACTCTGATTGCTCCAGAAAAATTAGCTCATCTAGGTGACTGGATCGAACAGTTGATTGCTGAATCTACGGGTAAACAAGGCAAGGGTTTGGTGCCTGTTGTCGGAGAATCTGTCGGAGCTCCAGATGTCTATGGCTCGGACAGAGTTTTTGTTTACATGCATTTGGCTGGTGACAGCTCTGAAGAAAAAGCGGTTGAGCGTTTAGAACGAGCAGGGCACCCTGTGATTCGGATCGAAATACCCGATTTGATTCATCTTGGAGCTGAGTTTTATCGCTGGGAAATCGCAACGGCTTTAGCTGGAAAAACAATTGGGATTAATCCGTTTGATCAACCCGATGTCGAGGCTGCGAAAGTCGAAGCAAGGCGATTGATGGAGAACCCGACGTCACCCCTAGCCCCTCTCCACCCTGTGGAGAAGGGTATAGAAGACTTGATTGCTCAGATCAAACCGGGCGATTATTTTGCGATTCAAGCTTTTGTGCCTATGAATGCAGAGACACAAGAAATATTGCAAAAGCTTCGAATGAAAATCAGAGATACAAAAAAAGTAGCGACGACTTTAGGATTTGGACCAAGATTCTTGCACTCGACGGGGCAACTTCACAAAGGCGGCCCCAATACAGGTGTATTTCTGCAAGTAGTGAGCGAAGCTCAAAAAGATCTCGCAATCCCTGGAAAATCCTATACTTTTCAGATGGTCAAACGCGCACAGGCACTGGGTGATGCGAATATTTTGAAAGAGCGTGGCCGTCGTGTACTATCTATTTCATGGGAGACTTTATGCAAATTGGGATGATCGGTTTGGGGAAAATGGGCGCAAACATGGCCGAGCGCCTCATGAACGGCGGCCATTCGTGTATTGCTTATGATTTGAATACTCAAAACGTTAAAAAGCTTGAATCTTTAGGGGCGCAGGGCGCTTATAGTTTGGCAGAGCTGGCTTCAAAACTTATCGGACCACGCGTTGTTTGGGTCATGGTTCCAGCTGGTAAGCCAACCGATGATACGATCTTGGCTCTCTCTCAGGAGCTTCAAGCGGGAGATATTATTATCGACGGTGGAAACTCTTATTACAAAGATGATTTAAGACACGCAGAATTACTTAAAACAAGAAATATCCATTTTATAGACGCAGGAACCAGCGGTGGCGTTTGGGGTAAAGAACGTGGCTACTGTCTGATGATTGGAGCTGAAAAAGAAGCGTTTAAAATTTGCGAGCCTATTTTTAAAACATTGGCTCCCGGAGCTGGCGATATCGAACGAACCAGAGGCAAACAAGGTGAAATGACCCAAAGCGAATTGGGTTATCTACACTGCGGTCCGGTTGGAACAGGTCATTATGTCAAAATGATTCACAACGGTATCGAGTATGGACTGATGCAGGCTTACGCAGAAGGATTTGATATTTTAAAAGGCTCTGGAGAATTCGAATTTGATTTGAAGAATATTGCCGAAGTTTGGCGACGCGGCAGTGTTGTGGGTTCTTGGTTGCTTGATCTCACAGCAATTGCGCTTCAAGAAGATCCGAAGCTTGACAATTATTCTGGCCATGTAGCTGACTCTGGTGAAGGTCGTTGGACAGTTCAGGCTGCTGTGGAGTCAGGTGTTTCAGCCGAAGTTCTGGCTACCGCGCTATTTAAGAGATTCAGGTCGAGACAGGAACATAGTTTTGCGGAGAAAGCGCTGTCGGCCATGCGGTTTCAGTTTGGGGGGCATGTTGAAAAATGAAAGCCAATGACTGTGAAGTAATTATCTTAGGAGCTGGCGGTGATTTAACCAAACGCTTGCTGCTGCCAGCCATATGCAATTTGGGTGCAGCTGGTTTATTGCCGGATAGTTTCTCGCTTGTTGGCGTGGCTCGAACGGAATATAACTCTGAGCAATTTAGAGAGTATCTCAGCAAAAATTTAGATAGCTTTGTCTCTGATAAAGATTCTAAAAAGTACGGTGTCTCTATGCTTGAGACAACCCAGTTTGTCTCGGGTGATCTGACAGATCCAAAAACTTATGCCGCCCTAAAAGCAATTTTGAATCCCAATCGAAATCATATTTTCTACATGGCGGTTCCGCCACAATTTTTTCTTAAAATTCTTGAACAATTAGGTGCGGCAGGTCTGACTGCAGAGCCAAAAGAATTTTCACGTCGAGTCATTATTGAAAAACCGTTTGGTCATGATTTGGAAAGTGCTCAAAAATTAAACGCAGATATTTTAAAAATTCTCCGAGAGCATCAGATTTATCGGATTGATCACTATCTGGGCAAAGAGACTGTGCAGAATTTGCTGGCTTTTCGTTTCGCCAATGGCATTTTTGAGCCTATTTGGGATCGACGTTATGTCGATCATGTGCAGATTACGGTGGCAGAAAGTTTAGGCGTTGAAACCAGAGGAAATTATTACGAAACAGCAGGTGCCTTGAAAGATATGATTCCGAATCATATCTTTCAGTTGCTGAGCTATGTAGGCATGGAGCCGCCTATTTCTCTTGATGCTGATGCTGTTCGAGATGAAAAATCTAAGCTTCTTAGAGCCATTCAGGTACTTAAACCTGAAGATGTTATTCGATCTGTTGTCCGAGGACAATATAAAGAATATCGATCTTCGCCGGATGTGAACCCAAAATCCAATGTTGAAACGTTTGTTGCCATGAGACTCATGATTGATAACTGGCGTTGGGCAGGCGTGCCATTTTACATTCGAACGGGCAAAAGATTGCCGCAGAGAGCGACAGAGATCGCGATTCAATTTAAGACGCCTCCAGCGATCATGTTCAAAGAAACACAAGTTGAAAATTTATCGCCCAACTTGCTGGTGGTTCATGTACAGCCCGAAGAAGGAATATCTTTGCGTTTTGGTGCAAAAGTCCCAGGGCCTGTGGTAAAGCTAGGCGATGTTAATATGAAATTTCAATATAAAGACTATTTTGGCTCAAGGCCGGGTACTGGCTATGAAACTCTGCTATATGACTGCATGATGGGTGACAGTACGCTCTTTCAACGAGCGGACATGGTTGAATCAGGCTGGCGTGTTGTTGAGCCGATTTTAGATATTTGGAGTGCTTTGCCTCCTCGGGATTTCCCCAATTATGCTTCAAAGACTTGGGGTCCTGTAGAAGCCAATGAACTCTTGGAACGGGATGGTAGAAAATGGCGCAATATTCTCTCATAAATTTTGATTCAGAAACAGAGTTTGTAGATCATGTGGTCTCTGAATTTAAAAGCTTGGCTCAAGATGCCATAGCAAAACGAGGCCGATTCAACGTCGCGCTATCGGGTGGTAATACTCCAAAAATATTTTTTCAAGCTTTATTAAAAAACGAGTTCGATTGGTCTAAAATCCACTTGTATTGGAGTGATGAGCGCTATGTGTCTCATTCGGATCCATCAAGTAATTTTGGTGTAGTTCATAGAATATTGCTTTCTCATATCTTGATTCCTCTTGCGAATATCCATGGAATTCCAGTTGAGTCTCCTGACCCTCATGAAGCTGCGAAAAAATATGAAGAGCTTCTTAGTCAAACTCAAATGGATTTAGTTTATTTGGGTATTGGATCCGATGGCCACACGGCTTCTTTGTTTCCGGGTGTTTCTTTTCCTACCAATACCAAAGTCAGTGCTTTTTTCGTTAGGAAATTAGGGGACTATCGCATTTCTATGATGGCTGACTATATCAATGAAGCCCGAGAAGTTAGGTTTTTGGTTTCAGGTCAAGATAAAAAACCTGTCTTAGATTATATCACTCAGACGCCAGAACCACCCGTTCGCTATCCTTGTCAGCTGATTCGATCTTGTACTATTTTGGCCCATGGAGTATAGGAGGTCTTATGTTGGCATTTCTCATCACGCTTCAAATTATTGTCGCCGTCTTTATGATTTTGGTTGTTTTGCTGCAACCAGGCAACCGAGGAGGCGCTAGTGCGGCTCTCGGGGGAGCTGGATCTGATACAGCTTTTGGAGGTCGTGGAGCGAATACCTTGTTGGCCAAAATCACTTTTGGTGCTGCAGCTGTTTTCATGGTCACCAACATTGCTTTGTCGCTGATGTCAACGCCGGCAGCTTCTGTGCTGGATAAAGCTTTACCGGCTCAACCGACACAGCCCGCACAGCCTAAATAATATGTTAAAAAACCTGACGCATTTGACCCAAGATGAAGTCAAGCTGGGAAATCTTTTGGCGGGCTCTTTAGATATAGCGCAACAGGCTCAGAGTTTTATATCAGTCGTTCAGGAAACGCTTTCTCAAATCTTGAAAGTTCCTTGTGTTCTTGAACTCACAAGAACTTCGATCGAATCGAAACCTAAAAATAACGGTCAGCTTTTTCAAGTTACATGGCCACCCAAAGCAGGTTTTATCTGGGTGGAGTGCGATACGAAAATTTTACAGAACTGTGTTTATCGAGCCATTGAAGCACAAACAAACTCTGAAAACTCAGACCCAAAGCTGTCAGATCTTGAGACAGGCATTGTCATGTACTTGTTCTCTCGAGTTTTTGAAAGCACGAAAGAATCTTTTGCGCTGAGCGACTCACAAGATAAGTTGCAGGGACCTCTGCTTTGTCTGTCTCTTAAATTCATTGTTGGCGAGCTTAATTCTTATGTGAAACTATGGGTTTCACCTGAAATACTTTCTGTAAGCACCAATCCAAATGCTTTAGAACTGGGTAAGCAGCGTTGTGCTTCGGCAGAAATCTTGCTGTCAGTAGAGCTTGGGCAAGTAGAGCTGACTCCAGAAGAACTTCAAGGCCTAGAAGCTGGTGATATTGTTATTTTGGAAAACGGTTCACTGAGTACTGTCCAAGCGCACGTAGGTGATCCAGTTTGTTTGACTCTTAAAGGCTCTGTTCAGGCAGACGAAACAACAAAAAAATATTCTCTTACGATTGAGGAGCTTTCATGACTGAAAACGTAACCAGTAACTTAACGATGCCTTTGGTCATAGAAATCTGCCGTAAACCCATGACGCTAGAGCAAGTGGGAGAACTTCAAAAGGGCCAAGTGCTAGAGCTTTCTCAAAAGGCAACAGATCCTGTGAATCTGATGGTTGGTGGGGG
>JBAXMC010000029.1:0-14980 GCA_037134495.1 Myxococcaceae bacterium | reverse complement strand
GTATCGGGATGTAAATCGGTCACGGGGGCTCCAGCAATGGATTTGAGGGAGTCACTGCGAAATACTTCTTCAGGTAACCGAAGTTCTCGCGTAACTTTGCCATCTTGGTGGTAAGTAAAGATGCCCGTTCGCGTTAGACGTGCATCGACACGCACAAAGCCCTGGGAAGTTGTTTCAAGCGCTTGTGTGGTGCCTACGAAATCAAATCTTTGAACGGACATGTAAACAGATTAACAGGTGCCGGTATGATTTGAGGCTCTTTTATTTCTCTGGAAATTATTTTTTGTACGAGCAAAATTAGTCAAACCTCAACAGCAATTGGCACAAAGCCAGCCATGCCTTTTGGAATCAACGAAACACCAAGTCTCTGGCACCAAGCTCTTATGCTCGCTTCTTCATAATGGCTTGTAACTAATATCGATTGCGACTGAATCCCCAAATCCTCAATGAGAGACAAGCCAACTTGTTCGAACCCTATCAATTCATAGTCGACCAAGAAAGTCGTACGGATAAGCTCGTTTTCGTTCTCTTTCACCCAAGTCACCAACTGATCCGGTGTCGAAAAGTGTAGCACTTCAATCCCGGCGCTATTGACACCAATCTGTTTCAGTCGACCTTCCCAAATCATATGGATGCTGACATCGTCATCTAGAACAATGATCTTCGAGTTAGGCAGAACATTTAAGCGTTCAACAAACCATGTAGGCGCTTGCGCTAAAGGTATCATCAGATTAATCTTTGTTCCAAGGTCCTCAGTGGAATCAATCTGAAGATAACCACCCCAAGATTCAATACTCGTTCGGGCATGATAGAGCCCCAACCCAAAGCCGCCTTCCTTCCCATAAGTCTCCCCTTGTTGGCCCAAATTACAAAGAATCTTCGCAGGGATACCACAGCCATTATCGGCAACCGATATGACAGCATAGTCTTTCATCTGAACCAATGAAACGCTCACACGACCTTTGCTTCCTAGGGCCTCAACAGCATTATTAATCAAATTCGAAAGAAGTCGCATAAACTCTCTGGTGTTCACTTCAGAGAAAATTCCATAAGAACTACTGTCTAACGTGGAATCAATCTCGACCCCAATTTTAGCTCTGAATTGCATCCGTTTTTCCGAGATGAGAACTTCAATAAGGCCGGACAAAAGCTGAACCGTCATAAATTCACCACCCAGCATAGAGTCTATATTAGCAAGAGATGCAGTTGAAATTTTCTCACTTTTACGAACCAGATTGTTGATAATATCCTTGATGCGTCCGGTAGAACTTCGAATCAAAATTCGCTTTTCTTCTGACAGTTCAGAAAGGCCTGTAACAACCATCTCAAGTGCCGCTAAGGGGCTCCGGATATCGTGAATAAGCTGGAAAGAAATTTTTGCTTTCGCCGCATCTCGACTTGTTTCCAAGACGACATCAACCATTTCATTCGTCCGATCAACCAAATCGTTATAAGATTGGAGAATCTTGGAAATTTCATAGATTTGATTTTTAGTTGCCACTTTTTCTAGATTAAATTGAACCACCCCATCAGCGACCAAATGCTCCTTGCTTTTGAACATATTTTTTAAAGTCCCACTCAAATCATGGGCCAACCAAAGTGAAAATTCATTGGCAATAGTCCAGAATAGAAACAGCAGCAATAAAATACCTGCAAGGTCAATGGCAGTATCTGGTGAATATGTCTTGAGCCACAAGATACCAATCAAAAACAAGCTATTCACCCCACAGATAGAAAGGGTCAATAAGCTTCTAATACTGACAAAAGGCGCCAAAACATAGGGTTGAGACATAAAGAGCTCTTGTCTGTTTTTAGACAGATGCAACAACCAAGCCAGCCCCATAAAAGAACAGCACCAAGCAAACTCAGCCCAAGAAAATGCTGACATACTGACAAAGGCACATTGATACCGAATTGCAAAGTCAGCCGTTAAAAACAATATGATAAAATTCAAAAACCAAAATGTTTTTCGCTCGGCCACTCTAAATGCAAACGGAAAAATGAGCGAAAAAATAAAAATCGTCAGGACCATATAAAGAGTCCCATTGATCTTCAATGGTAAGCTGTCAAATGATAATCGATAGTAAGGCTCTAAAAGAAATGAATAGGACAAGATAGAATCCACAAGAAAGGCTGCGAGAAAAATCCAGCCCCACTCTGTGAATCTTCTTTGGAATACACTTAGTTTTCTAAGGAGAAAAGCCAACAGAAAACCTGCAAACCCAGAATAGAGGCAATCAACGAGGATGCTATACTCCTCTATCAAGCCCACGATTTGCATGCTATAGATTGAATCCGCGCAAAACAGGCAAACCATTGATGCTGTAATCAGGATCATGCCTCGATCCAACTTCGCCACTTTTTGAAACTGGAAGCAAAGGATTAACAAGTTCATCAACAGCCACAACTCTGCACAAAATTCGACGGAGGCAATAATGCCATCTTTAGACTCTGGCATTGCAATCACTGCAAATGGAGCGATCAGAAAACTGGTAACGACAAGGCTGTTTAATAATATTTTATGCATTTCTCTATTCTTTTTGCTTCTCGAATCCCGGACAAATAGGCGCCATGGGTTGTCGCCGGATACTTTAAAGACGTTGCCTCTCCTGCAAAAAAGAGACGACCAGAGACAGGCTCAGCCATTGATTCGTAATCTGCTCCGCTAGCGCCCGTCTTTAGGTAAGAAAATGAACCTCGGCTAAATGAATCTTGAGACCACCGGGTATTAAAATAAATTTCCGGCTTCGCTGGTCGAACGCCAAAAACACTCTCAAGATTGCTCAGTGTTCTTTCAATTATTTCTGCGTCTGAAAAGTGTTCCAATCGACGAGCTCTGTCACCACCTGTGTAACCAACAAGGACTGGCTGATTGACAAAATGATACAGATTAAAAAATGACTGAATTGATTGTTTATCGAACTGCGTAAAAAACAGTGCATGGGGTTCTTTGGGCCAGAAAGCCGACTTGAACTTCATCGCCGTGATATTAAATAAACCCATTTCCAGGTTCTGAATCGCCGTTTGTTTGCTGTCTGGCAAAGGCGGATTAAACTTAAGATCACCCTGTTTCAATACACCCAGTGGTACTGTGACAAGTACAGCATCTGCATAAAAAATCGAGTTCTTTGTAATAATTTCGATGTCGTTGACTCGTGTATTAATCTCCATCACAGCACTATTTAGTTGTACCGGACAATCTTTCTGAAGGCCTTCCAGGATCGGCCCGTAACCACTCGTTAAAAAACAATTCTGTCCTGGCCAGGATTCTTCTAGATCCCAATATCGAGCAGAAAGATACTCGGAATCATCACCAATATAACCTTCAAAAAATGACAGCTTTTTATTAAAGAGATCTTCTTCAATTGGCGTAAAGGTCTCAAATTTTATCACAGTTGATAATGCCGCTGACAGAGAAATGTCCGCAGAGCACTGATAGGCAAACTGCTTTGCTTTTTCCAAATACGCCTCAAATTTTGTCTCAAATTTTTGAATGTCCTGGTGTGAAACAGACTGTCCATTTCGATCAAAAGTCTGAAACTTGCCGTAGTCAAACGGCAGCATCTGTGCGCCAAACTGTTCCGCCAGGAGTGTCATTGGATTATCTTGGTTACCATGAATCCAACTGGCACCACTCCCAAAGGTAATGCCAAGCCTATCATCGGCCACAATCCGCCCGCCGATTCGATCGCGAGCTTCCAAGATGATCGCCTCAAACCCGTATTCAATCAGTTGCCTGCATGCTGCAAGTCCCGAAATCCCGGCTCCGACAATGATAACTTTCTTTCTAACAGTCTTTTTATTCATAAAAACAATAGGTTAGTTAATAGGTGCAATCGAATGGCGAAAATATCGACACTGCCAGGAATTGCAAGTGTTAATCAGAACCACATGATTAAACTACGGGGATTGCGTCACATCTACACCTATAGCCCTGCCTTGGATGATATCGCCCACCCGATTTATCACTCACTGGTGGCTTATCCCAATCAAACACCTGGCCATCCAGCACCCTATGCTCTTCACGTACCCGCTCATCCCTTGACGTCTCCCAGCGATATTGTTTAATGCCTGCATAAGTTTGATTGTGCTTTGTCAAATCACCTGAATATTTGCTCACTTGGTCACGCGCAATCAACTGCGCTTTTTGCTTCGTTACACCCAGCTGGTTCTTAATGATGCGCTCCAGGTCCCTGACGTGTGAGCCCTGGCGCAGCCCCGTGAGTACAATCTGCTCAACCTGGTTAAGATGATTCTCCGATAACGACTTAATCAGTTTCAAGTTCTGCTGCACAAATAGTTTTCGAAGCTCGTTAGCGCTCGGGATTGCCAAGGCTGTAACGCCTAGGACTGGAGCCAGTTGCTTCTGGAAGTCTTCCTGCGTAATGCCTTCTATCTTCTTGGCAATATCACCCAGTACCCAAGCGACGCGTGTGCTACCCAATAGCTGCGCGATCTTGTCTTCAAGTACCCTGGGGTCCTGACTGTACCAGTTTGTGTCATGGGTAAGCTGTTCAAGCAGGCCATTAAGCAAGCGCACATAGGCCAAACGCTGAGCGCTAGGGTATCGTATACCCTTCATCGACGACCTAGTCTGCTCTCGAGGCGGTTTAGGATTTGAAGCAGCTCATTGAACCTATCTTCCCAGGCTTCATCTTTCTCGTGGCCACCCAGTGCCTGGCGCATTTCAAGCAACTCTTTTTCGAGCGATTCAAGACGTGCCTGCTGGGTTCCCCAAGACACAGCGATGGCTAAAAAACTGGGGATAACAAACTGGGCGATGCTTTTAATGAGAGAACTGGACATCAATTTAGTTTAACGGCTTGGTATCCGAAAAGTCTCAGTTTATCAGCCGATCGCCTGATGCATTCTTAAAACTAGGCGTTCTACAGTGACAAAACTAAAGAGCCGCACCCCTTCTTCGCAAAAATACAGGGTACGGCAACCGATTAAGGCTGGGACAGATATACTGTGCCCAGCGACGTGTTGTCAAGCGCGGCTCTCCACGAAGGAGAGCACAAATGTTAGAACAAGTTGATATCGGCCACTACGCTAAAATCCCCATTCACATTGCCAGAGCCAACGTTTCAGAATCTGCCAAAGCGGTTTGGCGGGAGCTTGCATTCATGTCGAGCCCTGAGAAACCACAAGCATGGATTCGTCAAGAAAGCTTAGCTGAGAAAATGGGTTTGAGCACTCGAACAATTCGCAGATTGATCACAGAACTTGAAAAAGCAAGTTTGATCACACCCAATGGTTGGCATCAAGGTCGTCATAAAAACTACAACCTAACCTGGACAAAAATGTCCGACGTCGGTGGACAAAGTGGACAAGAATGTCCTACGTCCCCGGACGAAAATGTCCACCTACCTAGGACAGAAATGTCCAGGGACGGTGGCCAAAAATGTCCGCACTTAAACAGAGTATTTAAACAAAATACTGAACAGAATATTTATTTTTCCTCCTTCGCTAAAGCTTCGGCGGACACAGAAAAAATTTTAGCTGATTATGGCGAAATTTGGAAAAAACGCTTTGCTTGCTTAGACGGGCTTTCAGGTAGACCCAGCGTGGAAGAATGCGTTGAACAGGCCATGAGCCACGAGTCCAGGCACAAATATAGCAATCCCAAAACCTGGATCGAAATATGGCTTCGAAATGCTTCCAGCAAGTGGCTGCAGAATTTTAACCGCGAGCTAAATGCACCGCCCACGGATCCGAGCCTAGACAAAGAAGCCATCGCTAGGCGCTGCAAAGCTGACAACGCACGGAGCAAAGAATATTACAACCAGCCAGGACCGTTACCTGTTTTCCAACACGACCCATTTCCAGCAAAACTACAGGCTGAGATGGATGAAATTTTTGCACGCAGAGAACCAGGCTTTAGCGAAAAGCTCTTGCAACTTATGAAAAAACACAATTCAAGCGAACAAGAGGCTCAAAGCATCAGCCCTGGCTCTTGTCAGCTAAGCGCTTAAAATAGTTCTGTGTCCCTGTTTGCAAGGCCTCAATAATCTTTTGAATTACATCGGGGTCTTGCTTTGAGATGTGTCTATCGATGAGCCCACGATTCAAGGCGTCAGCTAGAACTTTTTCGTCTAAGGTGCCCGTTAATAAAATCTTTTCTGCACACAAGTAACCAGCCTGCTCCAAAACTTGTAGTCCCGTCATCGTAGGCATCAGGTAGTCCATGAAAACAACACTGATGTTATTGATTTTCGTCTGTCTGAGACATTCCAAGGCTTCTACCGGGTCGTGCATGAAACGATACAGGCCCTTGTCTGGTGGTAGACTGAGAGAAAGAGCGAGCTGAAAATCACGATCATCATCTACGAACAATGTCGTCGTTGGGGAGCTATAATAAGGCGTCACTTTTTAAAACCTTCATATTGAGGAATATTAAAATAAACTCAGCATACTGATTTTTTTAGAATGCCATAGCAGTTGCAGCACACAATACCCTTGTATTTATTCAGGCAATGTCGCTCTGCAGAATCATCTGGCGATTCTCGATATCGATCGAAGTTTCAGCGCTAAAAGTTCCAGTGCCAAATCGATTCAAAGCGATTTCTTCTGGCAACAGCACTTGGTTTTGCAAATAAATCGCATCGATATCAGCCTGGATTTTTCTGAGCTCCGTTTTTTCTTTCTCGGTCTCTTGCCAAAGAGCCGGGAAGGTAATCTGAAAATCGCTTTCGTCGTTTCGAGACACCAACAAAATCTGCACCAAGCGTTGAATCTGAGGCCTCAGGGTGTGTTCTTGTTCGGCTTTCACCTGGTCATAAAAAAATCGAATATCCGTGTCACCTGTAGCATTCAAACCAGCAGGCGCTTGGCCCATGAGAAGCGATACGGGCAATCTAGCTGCAGCAGCAAGTCTAAGCATAAACTTGTCCAGGACTTCGGGAACACCGCTGAAAGAATAAGTATCACGTTTAAAATCTTCATCTTCTGCATCCAGGAGAACAGCTCTGGCGACAGAACGACTCATGTCCACGAGTTCCATACGCTGCAGAATATCAGTAGTTTTATTAGCAGCAATCTGAGCATGCAGGCCTTTGAGTTTGAACACGGCTTGAGCCGAATCGGTCATCAAGTGAGCAGTCGATTGCCAACTCAGGTTAAACTGCCGCATCACATCGTAGAGACGTTGCAAAATCGAATAAGACCAGCCATTATTTTGAGTGCGTCGTCGTTTGGAAGTTCGGGTGCCTTGGAAAATCAGCAACCTAGATTCATGGATTTCAGCATTTTCAACTCGATAGGTTTGAACTTCTCCAAAGTTTGGAGCCAGTGGATTTTGATACCAGGTGTAAGGCTGCAGCTCTCGTTTATCCAAAACGCTCAGAAAGGCCACAGAACGGGTTTTATTGAGATTGAGCGGTGTATTTGGGTCTTGACCGTCATCGGCGCCTATAAACAAGCCTGAACCGCCATAAACACGAGCCCATACCAAAGCTTCGTTAAACTTTTCTCTAGCACCCAAAGCATCTAAAGTTTTATGCAAGTCTTGGCTTAGATCTGCGTTATCAATCTGGATCTGAAAACTTTGTCTGAGCATTTCATCGGGCAATAAATCGCAGATGCGGGCTGCCATATCATCACTATGATAAAGCGATTCAAGCGTTTCATCTGACAACGTGGAACCAGCTGTAAACTCGGTATGTTGGACTTTATCACGCAGCGAATGACCTAAACCAGCAACAGCATTAGACCAACTGTCAGCTTTCTTCATCGTGGAAACCAGTGCTGAGCCATGTTGCCTGTATTACGCATCGAAGCTTCAAATATCTGGAGCCTCGCACTGCGCTCAGATAAACGCATCAAGGCCTGGCTCATGGCATCGACCTGGTCATCATGCAAGCTACTGCCGAAGTTAACAAGCTCCTCGACAAAATCATGTATCCAAGGCGCTTTGTCGGGCTCGGGCAAGAACACGTTGCCAGCTTCCCACAAAGGCTCAATGGCATTGGCCCTGGCTTCTTTGCCTCCTTGTGGCTCGATCAAGACTAAACCTGAAATCTTGTCTTTAAGCACATCTACGACACCTGGGCCATTGGCCTTGGCTTCTACAAGCTTGGCGTGGGCCTGAGGCCATTTCATACTCATAGCTTCAATCGCTCTAATCGTGGCACTAAAACTCATGCGGTCACGAACTTGATCCAGCAAGAAATACTGCGAGCCACAAGCAGCCCAGACTTGGCCCACCACATAGTCGCTGGTATCCGCATCTTTGAACGTGCAATCCCAGCTCTGAATATACGTGGTTATTTTGGGAAGTTCTTTCAAATGCTTGATCCATTCACGTTTAAACAAGCTGCCAGCAAGCGGTGACGGGCGTTGTTGAAGCTGAGCCGCGGCACCTCTACTACCCAGCTCTTTCTTGAGCCGCTCTACAGCATTGGGCGTAAAGCGTTCAGGCCACAGGAGTTGATTCTCTTCAATTCTAGGATCTTTAAATCCAATCGAAGTCATGGAGCAGGCTTGTGGCTCATACTCCATAGGTAATCTTAAATGCTCATAACCGCCTTCAGCAAGCACGATACCTGCCAGGTCATGCGTATGAAGACGCTGCATGATAATCACGCGTGCTGACTTCTCGAAGTCTACAAGTCGCGAAGCCATGGTTTCTTGCCACCAACTCTCACAAGTAGACAAGACTGTTTTGGTCACAGCAGAAGTCCCAGAAACATCCATGGGCTTAATCGGGTCATCAACCACTTGAACATCAGCGTGCTCGCCAGTAGCCGTGCCACCCACAGAAGTAGCCAACCGATAACCAGCTTGGTCATTCACAAACTTAATCGCACCCCAATTATCATCGAGTGCCGCAAACTGGTGACCCCAACGCTTCTGGTACCAATCTGATTCTATGAGACGACGCATGCGTAAATTATCACGCTTGCTAATACCGAGTGCATAACTGCCATAAATCCACTTCGTATAAGGCTTATGCGTCCACACCCAAGCAGGCCAAAAAACACAAGCCAGAAGGCTTTTCATGGACCCCGGCGGCACGTTGATCACTAAACGCGTGATATCACCTTTGGTAACGGCTTCCAAATGCTCACAGATGGCATCGATGTGCCAGTTGTTTAAGAATTCGCGAGCCGGTTCAATCTGATGAAAAGCAATCTGCACAAAGTTTCTAAAACTCTGTTTAGTAAGCGCTCGATCTACCTCGATACAATCATCTCGGTTATTCAGCATGGCCACTCTTTAGAAGCAGTGCACGATAGGTAAACAATTCTTCTGTGGTGAATTTGGAAAAATCACTTTCTTGAACGCGCTCGATACTGCTGGGTTCGTCGCGGTTAAGGCGTTCTAGCTTGGCACCGATATCGGCCATGCGTACACTGTTGTCAGCTGAAATCGTTTTGGTGCTCAGATTTTCTCGAAGCAATTTAAAAGCTTCGCAAGCAATCCTCTGCATCTCTATTGCCATATCAATCTGGCGACGCTTCATTTCTTTGGTGGCATCGAGTTGGGTTTGCTGTGAAGCGTTGTCAAGCTCATTATCCCATTGTTGGCAGCGCTGACCCCAGGTATGTGTTTTGGACCAGCTTCCTATCAACGATTTGCTTTTGCTTAAACTTTCGGAAACTTTACGCAATGAGCGTGGCTGCGTATCTCGATACATAACAAAAGCTTCAAAAGCAGGACTAGATTCATTATCTTGGCGTTCCCAGGGTTTCATCACACCAGAATATCAACCTGGGAACGATTTGAAGCTGTTTTATTTCTCTACAAACAGACTGTAATTTGCTAAAATCATCAGATGCCAACGATCAGCTCATTCTATGGGATCATGATTCAAATCTTTTGGGGAGATCATTCTCCGCCGCACTTTCATGCGCTTTATGGTGAATTTGAAGTATTGATTAACATTAACACTCTGGAAGTCATGCGGGGAACAATGCCTCGAAGAGCATTGATCCTTGTTTTAGAATGGGCATCGTTACACAGAGAAGAATTGATGGAGGATTGGAAATTATGCGAAGCGAGACAGACTCCGAAGAAAATAGAACCCTTGGATTAACAACATCAGCAGCTCCTTGGCGGATAAAAAATATTAGACTCTCGGAAAACTATCACATAACGGTTCAATTCAAAGATGGGCTTGAAGGTGTGCTTGATCTTTCCGAACTTATCATGGGTAAAAACGCAGGAGTGTTTTCAGTCCTGCGCAATCCAATTCTTTTTTATCAGGCTTATTTAAGTCATGGTGCAATTACCTGGCCTGGAGAGCTGGATTTAGCGCCTGACGCAATGTACGAAAGCATCAAAAATCAGCGTAAATATCCAGACTCGATTTAGAAATAAGTGCGCTCTACTTCTCCACATAACGATAAAGCGTTGCCCTAGATATTTTTAGCGTCTTGCAAATGTCTTCAATGGCCAGCTTTTTATCGGCGTGCATACTTTTAGCAACCTGTACTCTGTGATTGCTCACAGCGATTGGCCTACGACCACCCACACGCCCTCTGGAGCGTGCTGCTGCAAGACCAGCATGTGTACGCTCCTGAATCAGCCTGCGTTCAAACTGAGCCAACGAGGAAAACATATGAAACACCAGTTCACCTGAGGCCGTGGTGGTGTCTATTGCACCATCACAAATCGATTTAAATCCTACCCCGCGTTGCTTGAGATCTTCTATCAAAGTAACCAGGTGTGCCATAGAGCGTCCAAGCCGATCTAATCGCCATATCAGCAAGGTGTCATCTCGTTTGAGCTCTTTTAGACACTTATTTAAGCCTGGACGGTCTGTCCTGGAGCCACTGGCTTTGTCTGTATATATCCACTCACGTTTGCAGCCGGCTTTTTCAAGGGCATCTAACTGTAGTTGTAAGTCTTGGGCGGTGGTTGACACACGGGCATATCCTAAAAGTCTCATTTCTATCTCCTCCACGAGATGAAAAGACTTTAATTGATGAGACGAATAAATGCGATCGATCGAATGACGTATGGCGGTCTTCTGTCTTTTGTACCTGTTTCGTACTGGTATCGTCCCAGAAAACAATCGTTTGTTGAGACAGTTTTACTTTGATATTTTTGACGCGTTTTGGCGCGTTTGGGTTAGGTTTTTGAGAAAAATCAGTTTAGGTATTCTATACTCTGTACAACTGAGGTATTTTGATCGATCCTAGTTCTGTCTAAGTAGAAATACATCCTATGCTGAATACGCAAATGAGCGAAAATAATCATGAGCAGCCTTTTAGAACCAACCAAAATCGCCTGTCGCAACAGCGAAAGACTAGTTTCCCAGCTCTTAGGAATTCTGCAGAGCCAGTTTAACTTAAGCGAGTTTTACTACTACAATATTGACAGTGCTGGGCAATTTTTTTGTTTTCAGGCAAGCAATCTTGAACTTGTTGAATCATTGGAAAAAAATGGTTTGCTCCACATTTATCCCTTCTACTGTGACATAAGACATCCGAGAAAAATGAATCAAACAACGTTTTACACAGATGACCCAATGCTGACCAACGCACCAAAGATAAAAAATTGTTTCTCACACTTCGACTATAGATTGGGAGTTCAGCTTAGAAGGCGGAACAACACTAATCTAGAAGAATTTGGATTTCATTCGGCCGCTACAACGCCAAATGACTGCAAATCTATCTGGAACTATATTCCAGAATTACGGTTATTCGCTCAATGGTTTCTTAACGAAAATCAATCCATAATGGAGTTTTTAAAGGAAAATCCAATTGATTTGGCAAAAATCATTGGCCCTGAATTCTATCGGAATCGGATTTTGGAAGCCGATCCCATCTATCAAGAACGAAAAAAGTTTTTAACAGCCCTAGGAATTCGACAAGAACTTGAATTATCAACCACAGATATAGACACCATCAGACTCCTTTTGAAAGGCTATAGCGCTTCTCAAATCGCAAAGCTGCTCTATCGATCCAAACGAACCATCGAACATCGAATCGAAAACATAAAATTGAAATGGAATTGTTGTTCCAAAGCTGAACTGATACAAAAAGCACAAAAACTGTCCAACGAGGGGGCTTTGTCATACAACACCTTCTGAACACATTTTCAACTTTTGAGCGCTTTAATAAAGATCATCTACATTGTCATATTCATTAACATTAACTCCCTTTCGACTGTCCTCAATCACCTGGCGGGTCTTTCGATTAGGGATTCGTACAACCTCCTCATTAGTGAGCTCAAGAAAATCTTGAACAGAACCGACTTTGAAACCGACCTTTTCTAAACGTTTTTGTTTTTCTTCATTCATTGTCGTTTCCTGGTGCTTAAATCCACTTCAACTCAAGTTTTTTATGATTTGATGCGCAGTCTCTCAAAAATAGATTGATGAGGTTTTGGTATGGCATCCCTACTTCAGTGGCTAATGTTTTAAAATAAGACACCGTCGGCTTATCTAATCGAATCGTGATAGGTTGTTTAAGGCTGGCCGCATATGGGTTCTTTTCGCCTTTCATTTCTGCAAAGTTATATTCTGGTCTCATTGTATTACCTCCTGTAGTTTTTTGCTTCATTTTTCGTCGCTTTTCTCGCTGAGATCACGCGAATGACAGTGTCATTTTTTCGATGACAATGACAGACAACAAGAACACGTAGCCTATAGCTCATACCAAGCAAAATGAAACGCTCTTCATCTTCGGAATGATCGGGGTCAAAGAAGCGAACAGCGTGTGTGTCAAAGAATACTTCTTGAGCTTCTTCAAAGGTAACGCCATGTTTTTTTCTGTTGCCTTTACTTTTGGACTCATCCCACTCGAAGCAAAGCTCTTTCATATGTACAACGTACGCAATTTTGAAATAAAAGTCAATCCAGGGAACTACTACCCCCCCCTGTAATCCAAGATCCCCCAACAACCCACAAAACAGGGGGTTATTAGCAGGCATTCATTCTAGCGGGGGGTTGTTTTACTCCAAACAGAAAAAGCTTTGTTTTCAAACAGATAGAGATTTGTTGGCCTGAGCTATTTCTTTAGCCACAGCCTCCCTGAGCCACTTTTGCTTTAGCTGAGGGAGAAAAAATGACTTTATTTTCAAAGAGCTATCTCTTCTAATTCTTTCTCCCTTAGTTCCCTTAAGTAAATATTAAAAAGTCTTATACGAGGATAGCAATATAGAGGGGGATAACCCCCTTGTAATCGTTTTCTAATTTAGAGGCTTTCAAAACCCTGCTAAGGCTAAGGGAGAAGTGCAAACTTCAACGCTGATGCGGTTTAAAAGATTTTGAAGCTCAGGGAAGCATTTTCTTGCTCAGGCTAAAACTTTTTTGAAATAAAAAACAAAAAAGGGGTTTACAGGTTAAAATCCATTCGATATACACGTTTGCGTATCGAATGCATATCGGTCATCTGACCGAGGAGTTTCAAGTGAAACGCCTGCTTTTAACATCTCATTCTTTTTTCAAGCTTTCAATAGGGAGTCTTTCATAAAAATGCGATTTTCTTATTTCACCAAAGTTTCCAGTACCATACCGATACTTCAAGAACTCTCTTGGTCTGAATTTGTCGAAAGGCTCAGCTCTCCTATTGAAGTGGCAAATAAACTAGACGCCCCAGCCCTTTCTCCAGCTGAATGGCCCGCAGGAGCTCGTAGGAGCAATGACAAAGTGCTGCGAGTTCATTTTGCTGCATTGGATTTAGATAAAATTACCGAAGCCGTTTTAGAATCTGTTCTCAAAACCTTAGAGCCATTCCAATATGTTCTGCACACCACATACTCACACGCAGGTTCTTCTTTAAACTGTTTGCGTGTCTATCTGCCTCTGTCCAGACCGGTTGAAGTGCTTGAATGGCCTGCGTTTTGGAAAAACCTGAATCAATTAGTCGGAAACGCATCCGATCATGCCTGCAAAGATTTAGCTCGCGTCTATTTTGTACCCTCGATACCTCCTGGCACTCAAGATAAAAACTACCTCAAATCACATGACGGTGAAGTTTTAAACGTTGATAATTTTATTTCTCGTGCTCCAGTAAAATCTTCCAAAAACTTTGTTTCCATAACAAGCCTAGAAACATTCGCTAAAAATCTTTTGCGCAAGTCAGACTCTTATCAAAGCACATTGGGTGCTCAGATTCTCAAAGTGGCTCAAGGCGAAATCTTTGCAGAACCAGGCGGCAGAGATGCAGCCCTATTTAAAATCTGTGCCCGCTTAGCTGAACGCTGGCCCAAGGCGGATCCCGAGCAAATAGCCACTCTCTTTGAGGGTAGTTTGAGCAAGATGAGAGCTCTGTCTGAAGATGCACCCACAATAGAAGATGTGATTGAAAAGCTTTCACGCAAACAAACAAGCACCCAAGAAACAGAGGACTCAGAACTAAGAGGAAATATTTGCGATGCTTTTAGAGGAGAACGAGATACACCCTATACAGAACAAGAACTTCAGAGTTTTGCAACTGAGGCAAGAATCTCGCGTGACCGTTTAAATAAGCGCTGGATCATTCGTAAGGGCGATTCTTGCTATCTCTTTTTGGGTGGTCAATACGGAAGCCCAGTCTCTATGAGCGAGTTGGTGGATGCAGCTCGGGTTGATTTATCTCCAGCCACCACAGCAGGAGTAGAGTGTTTTTATTATAATGATAAAGGTCAACAAGTTGAAAAGAGAGAAAAAGAACTGCTGCAAGACTATTCGAGCTTAGCTCGTCATGTTGTGGCAGATTTATCGGCTCAAAAATCAACTTATGACTGGAAAACTCAAACTTTAACAGAAGCGCCGTGTCCCATGCGTGACCTCGCTCCCGTGTTTAGTAAAAATGTTGACCAATATTTGAGACTGCTCGGAGCAGATTCTCAGGAACAGTTGCTGGACTGGGTATCGTTGGTCACCAAGCTAGAGACACCCTGTGCAGCTCTGTTTTTGCATGGTACCTCTGGTGCCGGTAAAAGTTTATTGGCCTTGGGGCTGGCACGCCTTTGGACAAAAGGAAATCCTACTCAGCTTAAAGATGTACTGGGATCTTTCAATGATTCATTGAGCGGCTGCCCTTTGGTG
>JBAXMC010000028.1:0-15853 GCA_037134495.1 Myxococcaceae bacterium | reverse complement strand
GCTCACAGGAGTTCCCTCCCTAGAGCTATTCCCTGACGAGCCCAACAAGTTTCAAGATTGAGTTTTTTGATACTTATTTGGGTGAGACCTTCTAACAGATCAGAGAGTGCGTATCGTCTGGTTTTTACTAAGCTCGATACAACCTTCCAAGGATGTGCTTTATTAGCAGAATCTTTTTTGGGGTTAGCATCGATCAAAGACATGAGAATTTTGTAGCGCATTTGTCGCACTCCTGCAAATCTATTTTAAATCCTGTGCCAAATAATTTTAGCCACATTCTCGACGCTCTTTAATGAAACAGCGCGTTCAGTGAAATCTCCTGGGACTAATAAGTAATTTGTACTTTCTTTCATCAATCGACGCACCACGTAATTTTTTTGGCCAATACCAACAATGACGATCTGACCCAATAACGTATCAATGCTGCGTTCAGGAAGCAAGTAGCCGCCAACAAAATTTCCCTTGTTGAAATATGGTTTCATAGCTTGATCGCCTAGTTCTACAACAACAGGCTCTCTGCCTAGCTGGATCTGATTATCACGGAACAATTGGATCTCTGCCTGAATATATTTATGTTCTTCGTTGCTATCTATTTGAAGCGACTCGAGTGCTAAATCCTGTCTTGAACTTAATTTGATAGGAGTGCTGCCTTTTCCTTTAAGGAGCCATTCAGGCGAACAAAAAACGCCTTCTGCGCTTAAAGCTTCGCAAAATCGAACAACTGTCCTAATATTGATGTGGTTGTGTCCCATTTCCCAAGACTGGATTGTGAATCTGTTGAGACCGTATTGTTCACAGAATTTTTTAGGGTTTATCTGCACCATGCCCCGAGCGATTCGGAAACGAAGGGCGGTTTCTTCGTTGCCAGGTATTAAGTCCATGATGAATCCTTCATTTTGCGAAGTTCTTGGCAAGGAGTAAAAGCGGGGCCGAGAAGACAATGATAGAGTTGTCGACCTTTGATGATTTCAACAGAACGATGTTGGGGAGGCAGTGTTTCAAGTAGAGATTGAAATTGTTCTTTCGTGTAAGTAGACAATTTATGACGAACCTTGTC
The DNA here is from genome assembly GCA_037134495.1 of Myxococcaceae bacterium. Classification (GTDB taxonomy): domain Bacteria; phylum Myxococcota; class UBA727; order UBA727; family JABDBI01; genus AER2-1. The sequence continues at coordinate 14,796 of JBAXMC010000028.1, read as the reverse complement.
TGCGTTTATAAACAGAAAACTGCCTGTGCTATCTAAGAGATAATGTTCTTTCGCGTTTAATTTTTCCTTAAGCTGCTTAAAAAACTGAATAAAGATAGGATCTGTCAGTGCCGTTTCTTGTTCATCTCCTGTCATAATATTATACAGAGTTTGAGTTGAACGTTGAAAGTAATTGCGTCGTCCAACTTCAATAGCCTCGTTGATGAGAAGAATTAAATTGGGATCTTGTTTCGGGATGTATCGATTGATGAGGCCGCGATTGAACGCCTGTACTGCAAGTTTTTCATCTGCCATGCTCGTGAGCATGATTTTTTCTACACAGGGCAGAGATATCTGTTCGAAAACTTCTATGCCGTTCATTTCAGGCATTTGATAATCCATGAACACGACCGCAATTTTATCGTTTTTAGATGGTTTTTCGGCGTAGTTCTTAATTTCATTCAGGTTGGCTTTAAAATACAAAGTATCAGGCACGGGACATTCTGCATGAGAGAGTTGTTTCGCTGTTAATAAGGGTGTTTCTCTCTGAAGACAAGTTAAGGCTTCGGTAGGATTTCTGATGAAAGTGTAACGGCCTTTTTCTGGAGGAAGGTTGAGTAATAATGCTAGTTGAAGATCTGGGTTGTCATCGACAAAAAGGGTTCTGGTTTGAAATTCACAACAAGGGATAGATTTCATTTTTTGACGTCTCCAAAATTGGAAAGATTAATACGAATTCGGCATACCGATTTTTTTGAGAATGACACAGGATCTTACCACCAGCAGACTCCATCATTTGTTTGCAAAAAGAAAGACCTAGGCCGTTGCCTTTTCTTTTGGTGGTGTAGGAAGATTGAAAAATCAGTGGGATTTCAGATTCTTCGATTCCTGAGTCTGTATCTTTAAAATGGATCCTGTTTTCTTTCTCATCCCTTTCAGTCCTGATAGAGATTTCGCCTTTCTTTTCTTTACTAATCTCGTAAAGACTGTTTTTAATGAGATTATACATGATATGAACCAGCATTTCTTGACGAGCTAAAACTTTGAAATCTATTTTTGGACTCCATGAAATTAGTTCTTTTTCATGAGCTAAAAATGGATACGTTAAAAGAGCATTTTCTACACAGTCTACTGCTGTAAAAAATTCTGAACCAATTATTTGAGAAGCGCCTTTGATTTGAGTGAGTAAAATATCCACAGTTGTCAATGAAGATTGGCTAATGCTTTTGATGTGGGTAGGCAAAACTTTGAGCGTTTCTAATTGGAAATCTGGAATTTCCTCTACAGGGAGACCTGCTTTTTTAGCTGCTTCATGTGTCTTAATCAGCGATGGCAAATGCAAGCTCAGTCCCTGGGCTATGGTAGCGATAGATACGAGAGGAGCAGAGGCCTCATGAGCGATATAGGCTCCCTGAACTTTAATGGCTTCTAGTCGGTTTCGATTAAAATTTTCTTTATGACGAGAGAAAATAATGCCGATTGCTATTGAAAAACTGTACATATAGATCATCCATTGGATTTGATCTGGTTGAATAGAGAGGGCAAAAAGATTGTCGAACATAGAAAAGGCGATAATTGCCAGAGTAACGCCTGAAAGTAAGATAACGAGGAAACTTATCCAATCAACCAAAATACTCAGTAGAAACATCCCCAACAGCGTATTGCTTAAACTTTCCCAAGAAACATGGCTGCACATGACCATATAAGCTTTAGAAAAAGAAAGAGTGTAGAGGAGCGTAAGATACCAGTATGTTTTCAAGTAAGCTTTTAAGGGCTCTGGCCATCGGTCTCTGAATATCAGAAATAAAGCTAAAAACCCGCCAATGAATCTTATTTCTGTGGTACAGGGTTCAAATGAGAGAGTGGATCTTGACCAATTGATATCAGGTATAATATAGGTAATAGCAGTGAATATTCCGAAAGCAGTATATTGCTCAGAACTGGGTTCTACTCGTCGAATCATCCACTGATGAAGTACTTTTAATTTTAATTGTTTTAATGAAGCAAGTAATCTCTCGCTAAAAATTCGGAATATTTCGAACGGAAATTTAATGCTTCTTCGATTTTCGATTATGTGACTGAGCGAGAAGACGAACGCATTTACTGAGAAGCTAATAAAATAGCCGTTGAATCCTATTTTGGGTTCGATCAGAAAAGTCCAGATCGTTGCTGTGATTGAACCTGCAGCTGCCGCAAGAATGAAAGAGCGAATACTCGCATGAATCCCTGCAAGTGCTGCCAGTAAAGGAAATGTGATCATCGAGACCCATAAAAATCGAGAAGCAATGATGAGAGAAAGGACGCTTGAGGTACGCAAAGCTAAACAAAGACCTATTCCAGAAAAGAGAAAAATTGCCAAACAAGTTATGATTTTCTCTGTTTTTTCGGAGAGAGGCTCTTTCCAAAGAGGATTTATCACATCTTGAACTAGAGTTTTTAAAGAGATGCTGAAAAAAGAATTTGAAACAAGTATAATCATTGCTATGAGTGCTACCAGAGACAATTCTTTAAGTCCTATCGGCAGGAGAGTGTCAAGAAGATAGGGGAATGCTTTCGAAGGATTGATTGCAGGCTGCAAAGCTAAAATGATGAAAGCAAGTAATGCTGTCACTAAATAAAAAACTCCGCCAACAAAAACATTGAGACGCAAAACTGATTTAAGTTCGGTCTTATTCTTAGCAGAGAAAAAATATCGAAACGTAAGGGGATCGGAAGCTGGAATGATGGCTAAAAGAAGAATCGCAATATATTCTGAAGCGATTGGGGTATTGGGGAAGAGCGAAAAATGGCTCTTAGGTATTGCCGAAAAAAGAGCTTCATAACCACCCAATCGATGAAGTCCTAGATTAAGAAGTATTGGGAAGGTGATTAATAAAATAATAAACAAAATAGTGTCTGCGAGTGTCAATGTCTTGATGTTGTATAGAAACGTCCCTGCGACAACGATAAAGCAAGATGCTATGGAAGCATGGACGATTGAAATGTCAAAAAAATACTGAATCAGAAATCCAATAATAAAAATTTGGACCCCTATAGAGGTTACGAATCTTCCGATCGTGGCAATGCTGGCTAAAATTAGCCCCCACTTTCCATAAAAGTGAGCCATTGTGTTTCCCGGAGAGATTGTTCCATTGCTAGACTGAGGCAGTATGGGGACGATAAGATAAGCACTGAGTAAAGAATTTCCAAGATGAGCCAAATAAATCAAAAGAGCAGGGATTCCTACAAGGATAGTTTGCTCAATCAAACCAATAAGTCCTCCTCCTCCTAAGGTGGTTCCGAGAGTGGTGGCCATGATAATAGAAGAGGTTCTCTTTGGGTTCATCAGAGAGTCAGCGAATTGAGGGTGAGTATAGAATTTACAGTAAATGCTGATGCTTAGAACCAGAATAAGAAAAAAAATAATGGTAGCAATATCGATCATGATGGACTCAAGCAAAATTAAAAATTCAAATTCGCAAAATCAATAAGTATCAGAATGGTGTCCAGGTGCAATGGAGAAATATGTTTTGGACTATTCGATTTCGTTGCCTCTGACATACCCTTCACGAGCCCAGAGAGTTTCATTGTTTAAAGCCAAAATACTTTCCTCGGTAACACCTTTCAATAGTTCTTTAAGTGAATAGCGTTTTGGCTGAGATTTCGTGATGGGACGAGCGGTTAGATAATTATTTTTGACGTCGAGTTCAAGCTGCGAACCAATTTCAAGGCACAGCAGTTTTAGAATCGCGCTCGGAATGGTTATGACGGCAGCTCCACCCTGCTTTCTGATATCTACAATAACCATAATCTTACTTAACCGGTCGCTTCAAACCCCATTCGCCTAATTTTCGACGGATGGTGTGTTCTGAAAGGCCTGTGATGCCTGCCAATTCTTTATTACTCATCTTGCGATAATTTTGTTTAATAAAAGCATTGGGGTCTGCAGGTTTTTTAGAACCTGCTTTTTTGAGAGGGATTTTCTTTTTAGGCGCAGGCTTTTTAGGAGCAACTTTCTTTGCAACAGGTTTTTTCTTGGGTGCTGGTTTTTTTGAAACAGCTTTCTTAGCAGGTGCTGCCTTTTTCGGGATGGGCTTTTTAGGAACAGTTTTTTTAGCAACCGGTTTTTTAGGCGCTGGTTTCTTAGGTTCAGGTTTTTTAGCGACAGGCTTCTTGGCTACAGGTTTTTTAGCAGGTGCTGTCTTTTTTGCGACAGGTTTCTTTGGTTCAGGTTTTTTAGGCGCTGGCTTCTTAACTTCAGGTTTCTTTTTCGTGTTGACTGCAGAAGGTTTAGCAATCTGAGTGATTTGAATCACAGAGCCTTTGAGAACACCTTCGCCACCGGAGACATAGGCAAGCAATACTTGGGTGGAACTGCTTTCTTTTACACGTGCAAAACGGTTGTTGAGTGTATCGTAAACAAGAGAGCCAACGGCGTAGTTGTCTTTAGATGATAGTGGCTTTCGGTCATTTTTTTTGACCATCGTTGCAGCACGTTCAAGCATTCCTCGACGCCAAGCAAGAGCTCCTTCGGAAGCTTCATCAAATTCTTCATTGTCTGAAGTAACATTGGCCTCTTCGTCAAACTCGCTGACGCTGTCATGCAAATGTTCTAGTTCTTCAAGCTGCTTGCTGCTGAGTATCATGAGATTATGTATAGCGTAAAAATGAGCTGCATGCTAGGGCCATCGATCATGACGAATCAACGATTTAAAAAAGTTTGTGTTGTCGGCGCGGGAGTGATGGGTTCAGGGATCGCAGCGCAGTTGGCGAACGCAGGGGTTTCTTGTCTTCTGTTGGATGTCAAAGATCAGGCCAAAGCAGGTTTGCAAAAGGCTTTAAAATTAAAACCTGCATCTTTTTTCACGCCAAAACACGCAGAATGGATCGAGACCGGCTCTCTGGAAACAGATTTGTCTAGAGTCAAAGAATGTGACTGGGTCGTTGAGGCGATTATAGAAAATCTTGATATCAAAATCGATTTTTTCTCTAAGCTAGAAGCTTTAATTAACCCAGATACGATTATCTCTTCCAATAGCTCAGGACTTAGCCTCAAAGCTATGACGGAAGGTCGCTCAGCAGATTTTAAAAGCCGTTTTTTGCTAACACACTTTTTTAATCCAGTTCGTTATTTGCCTCTTTTGGAAATGGTTGCTTTGCCTGAGACAAAACCTGAAGTCATGAAGAAAATGGCCTGGTTTGGCGAGACTGTTTTAGGCAAGGGCATTGTCTATGGCAAAGATACGCCGAATTTCGTCGCCAATCGAATTGGTATGTTTGGCATGATGGAAACTATGAGATTAGCTGCAGAAGGTGGTTACACACCGACTGAAGTAGATGCTGTCTTTGGGCCCTCAATGGGCAGGCCTAAAAGTGCTTTATTTAGAACCATGGACGTGGTCGGCTTAGATACGTTTATGCATGTGGCCAATAATTATAAAGACGGCTTTGAAATTCCTGAATATTTGAAAAAAATGGTCGCCAATGGTTGGCTGGGCCAAAAAACGGGTCAGGGTTTCTTCAAAAAAGAAGGCAAAGAGATTTTAGCGCTTGATTTGACGGACATGGCCTATAAGCCCAAAGCAAAAGTGCGTTTTGATTCTTTGGGCGCTGTTCGAAATTTGAAGACAACAGAAGAAAAGATAAAATATCTGGTCTATGCAGATGACAAAGCGGGGCATTTGGCTTGGAAGCTCACGGCCTCTATGTCTATCTACTCAGCCAATAGGCTTTATGAAATCGCTGATGATATTCTTCAAATAGACAATGCACTTAAATGGGGCTTTAATTTTCAGCAGGGCCCTTTTGAGACTTGGGATACTATCGGTGTTGGCGAATCAGTTGATAAAATGCTCAGCGAGCGCCTCAAAGTTCCTGAGTGGGTTACTCAAATGCTTCAAAAAGGTCGAACAAGTTTCTATGCGATCGAAAACGGCCAAAAAACTTACTGGGATCCTAAAACAAGTTCAGCGAAGCCGATTGAGACACAGGGCGCCAATCTTACTATCTTGAAACAAAATCCAACGAGACTTGTGAAAGACACGATGGCAACCAGCTTAATAGATTTAGGCGATGGTGTATTAGCTTGTGAATTTCACACCAAAATGAACGCTATCGACAATGAAGTTTTAGGCGATATTAATAACGCTCTAGACTTATGTGAAAGCGGCAAGTTTAATGCGCTTGTTCTAGCCAATGACGGTGCCAATTTTTCGGTCGGCGCTAATTTGCTTTTGCTTTATATGGGCGCGATGCAAGGGGAGTGGGGTCAGATAGAAACGATGATCCAGCTGTTCCAGAATACAGGTCTTCGACTGCGTTATTCGAGTGTTCCGACCGTTGCTGCTCCGTTTAATATGACTTTAGGCGGTGGCTGTGAGTTGTCGCTTTGGTGTAACGAAATTTGTGCTCATGCTGAGCTTTATATGGGTTTGGTCGAAGCAGGTGTGGGCTTAATTCCAGGTGGTGGTGGAAATATCACGATGCTAGCCAGAACGCTTCGCGGTGCAGTAGATACCGCAGGTTTTAATACGGACCCTATGATTCAAAGAGCGTTTGAACAAGTGGCGATGGCCAAAGTTTCGATCAGTGCTCACGATGCCAAAAGTATGATGATGCTGGATTGTCGTGATTCTATTATTTTGAATCGTTCGCATGTTTTAGAAAACGCTAAGCAAAGAGCTTTGGGTATGGTCAATGGCGGTTTTAGAGCTCCGATGCCACGGATGTTTAGACTGCCAGGTAAAAGCACTTACTCGACGTTTGATATGGTTTTAAGATCCATGCGTGACGGTCACCAAATGAGCGACCATGATTTGAAGATTACGCAGAAAATCGCCCATGTTATGACCGGCGGGGACTGTACTTCGAGAGTTCCTGTGAAAGAGCAATACTTGCTTGATTTGGAACGTGAAGCATTTTTATCTTTGTGTGGCGAAGAAAAATCGATGGCTCGAATTGCCTACATGCTTGAAAACAATAAGCCTTTAAGGAACTAACCCCATGAAAGACATCGCAATTATTTCCAGCGTTCGAACGGCTTTAGGTAAGGGTCTCAAGGGAACTTTAAAAGACACGCGCCCCGATGTTTTTGCTGCTATCGCGGTGAAAGAAGCCGTCAAACGAGCAGGCATTGAAGTCGATAAAATAGACGATTTAGTAATGGGTTGTGCCATGCCAGAAGCAGAGCAGGGCATGAATATTGCCAGGACGATTGGGTTATTGGCGGGTTTGCCCAACACGACTTCGGCTGTGACGGTCAACAGATTTTGTTCCAGTGGTCTTCATGCGATTGCAGACATTGTCAAATCTATTCAGGTTGGTCAAATAGAAATCGGTATCGGTGGTGGTGTCGAATCCATGTCTATGGTTCCTATGGGCGGTCATAAACCCAGTGTTTGTCCTGAACTCATGGAAATTTTGCCGCAAGCTTATGTTCCGATGGGTTTGACAGCTGAACTTGTTTCTCAAAAATTTGGCGTGACACGGGCTGAGCAAGATGCTTTTGCGCTACAGAGTCATCAAAGAGCTTTAAAAGCCATCCAAAACGGTTATTTTAAAGACGAGATTGTCGGTTTCGAAGCGTCTGTGTTTGACGATAGGGGTCTGCGTAAAACAGTTTATTTTGATACAGACGAAGGTCCTCGTGCCGATACAAATTTAGAAATGCTGGGGAAGTTACGCCCGGCGTTTGATGCACAGGGAACTGTTACAGCAGGAAATGCTTCGCAGATTACGGACGGTGCTGCGGCAGCTGTTTTGATGGAGAAAACACGTGCAGAGTCTCTGAGATTGCCTGTGCTGGGTTTCTTTAGAGCTTTTGTAACAGCAGGTGTGCCTCCTGAACTCATGGGGATTGGGCCGGTTCCAGCGATTCAAAAATTGCTGCGCCATACAGGGCTTTCTGTGTCTGATATCGGTGTATTTGAAATCAACGAAGCTTTTGCAGCACAGGCTTTGTATTGCGTACGCGAGTTGAAGCTGAATCCTGAAATTGTAAACCCGTGTGGCGGGGCGATTGCTTTGGGTCACCCATTGGGTTGCACAGGTGCTAGACAAGTAGCGACAATCTTACGTGAAATGCAGCGTAAAAAAGCACGTTATGGTGTTTGCGCGATGTGTATTGGTGGCGGCATGGGAGCTGCGGCGTTGATTGAGTTGGCGTAATTGAGATCCTCTAAAGCCCCGGGTTTACACCTGGGGCCCGCCGAAAATCGGTGCAAGATGTATTTGGTTTCTCCTTTTTAAACAGTTCTGAAGTGCTTGATTTTGTGCTCTGTTTCTTCAAACTCTTTTATCGGGTCGCTTCCCATGACAATGCCTGCACCTGCAGAAAAATAACTTCTCCGACGCCCAAGATATAAGCTTCGAATCAAAATATTGAAATCACAGCCGTGTCCTGAAGATACGTAACCTAAAGAACCCGTGTAGGGACCTCGTGGAAAGAGTTCATGCTTGGCGATGGATTTCATGACGTTTTCTTTTGGGGCACCTGTGATAGTCCCGCCCGGGAAGAGCGCTCTAAATACATCGGAAAGATTTGCATGCGTTTTTCCGCGAACTTCAGATACGATATGTAATACGTGTCGGTAGCGTTCAAGTGTAAATTGCTCCGGAACATGAACAGATCCCGTTTCACAAATCTTAGCTAAGTCATTGCGCATTAAGTCAACCAGCATGGCGTGTTCTGCGCGTTCTTTGAGATTACTGAAGAGTTCTTGCTCAGCGTTAGGTGTAATAGGTCTTGTTCCAGCAATAGGTCGTGTCCAGATTTCGTGATGATGAAGTTTAAATAAACGCTCCGGGCTGCCTGAGACAATTGACCAATCAGGATGTTGTAGAACGCCCATGAAGGGACTTGGATGTAAAGTTTTGAGTCTGTGATAAATTTGAAAAGGATCTGGTTTAGGCCCTGTGAGTTCAAATTGTCTCGAGAGATTAACCTGATAGACATCGCCAGACAGGATTTCTTGCTGGATTTCTAAGACGGCTTTTATGAAATCAAACTTCTCGAAGAGCGATTTATATTTTAGGTTGAGAATGTTGGGCTGAGGTTCTGGGATGGGAGAGGGATTTAAGAACAGAAAAAAAGCAGCATCGGGGAAGTTGTCATCTGGTTCATGGGTAGCATGCCCAAAATAACGGGCATATTCATAGCCTAAAAATCCAATCCAAGCGGGAAAAAACCCAAGTCCAGGGGGGAGTTCTAAGGCTTTGCCTAAAGCTGTAGCTGGACCAATACAAATATTATCTTTAAATAAATCTCCAGACCTGACTTCCAAGCAAGAGACGGGGTCTTTGGCATAAATTAGCTGATTTTCAAAATCTAAGAGGGCTTGCATTTGTTCAAACTCAAGTATTTAATACGGATCATGACTAAAAGTTGGCTTACAGCAAAAGAGTTCGTTGTTAAACACGAGGAGTGCTAGTTATGTATTTTTCACCCAAACATATTTTACTCCCAGTGGCTCTTGAACCGGAAGATGATTTCGATTTGGCTCTCAAAGCTGTAGATTCAGCTTGTGATCTAGCAGATTCTTTTCAATCAGAAATAACTTTGCTTTCTTTAACTCCGCCATCTTATGCGCAGTCGACTCAGTATGACGTGAACAGCGATGTCTATCGAGCCTTTGAGCTGTTACTCAAAGCAAAGCTTTCTCGGGCTGCAGAATTGCTCGCGAAGCTTCAAAAAAAAGTAGAAGATAGGCACATCAAGGTGGTTGCAGAAGCTGTAGAAACTGAGCAAACTGTTGCAGAAGCAATCTGTCAAAAGGCACAGCAGAAAAACATCGATCTGATCGTAATTGGAAGTCATGCTCGAAAGGGTGTGCAGCGTCTTCTATTAGGCAGCGTCGCGTCTCGTGTCGCGAATTTATCTCCCGTTCCTGTTCTGTTGTTGCATCGTTAAGAGTTGAAAATGCGTTTATATTATTTTTCTTGTTTATTGGTTTTTCTAACGTGGGTTTTGCTTTGGATCGGTGGTTTGGTCAACCCGATGGGGGCGTCTCTTGCCTGCCCAGATTGGTATTTTGTGCCGACTTGTAATGGCGAATTATTGCCAGCAATGACAGGTGGTGTTTTATTTGAACATGGTCATCGGCTGTGGGCTAGCATGGTTGGGTTGCTAACCGTGATCTTGGCTGTTGGAATTTGGGTTTCAAAGAAAACAGACAAACAAACTCGAATATTAGCTATTATCGCTGTTTTGGGTGTGGCACTGCAGGGTACTTTGGGTGGTGTGACGGTATTGCTCGGTCTGAGCGCTGCTTTATCAACGTTGCATTTGGTTGTTGCGATGGGTTTTTTCTGCTTGTTGATCTATTTAGCGATCAGGCTCCGTGATAATTCGAAGCCTGTTGGTGGTGAAACTGGATTTTTCGTCGCTTTTGTATTTACTTTTGTCCAAATTTTGCTGGGTGGCCTAATAAGACATGTCGGCGCTGGAATGGCCTGTGGAAATGATTGGTTGTCATGCGGGCCAAGTTTCTGGCCATCTTGGCATCTGGGGCAGCTTCATATGCTGCATCGTTTGATTGGCTATGCATTGGCAGTAGTGATTGGGTGGGTATGTATCAAACAATTTGGGAAAATATCATGGGCAATTGTGCCAATCGTACTTGTGTTTTGTCAGATTGGGCTCGGTCTCTGGACCGTTGGTTCTTTGCGTTCAGCCCACGTTGTTGCCATGCATACAGCCGTAGGGGCATTGATACTGGGCTCACTTTGGGTGCTGTACTGGCGCGGATCAACAAAACGCTTAAGTACTTAAAAGATAAACCTAATTTAAAATATTTGACAATAGATTTAGTTTTGCAATAGTCTGCCAGGTCGGAGCTTATATTTATGTATGTTATTAAGCGTGATGGTTCACGAGAAGAAGTTAAAATTGAAAAAATCCTTACTGCGGTCAATCGCGCTTGTCGAGGTATCGACAACGTAGAATCGATTGAAATCGCGAAGAGAACCATTAGTGGTCTTCATGACGGAAGCACCACTCAAGAGCTTGATCGTTTGTCGATCGCCAACGCTGTCATGCTTATGGCAGAAGAGCCTAACTATTCAAAAGTAGCGGCGCGCATGCTTTCTGAAAGCATTTTGAAAGAAGTAGGCAGAGATTCTGCCTTTCGCGATTATCTAAAAGTTGCTGTTGAATCAGGTATGGTAGCAGATCGCGTTTTGGGCCTTGTTTCTGAGAATATTAACGCCATTGAATATGCAATTCATCACGAACGAGATGATCTGTTTGAGTATTTTGGTCTGAAAACACTCGCTGATCGTTATTTGCTACGTCATCCTAAAACACGTCAAATTATCGAGCGCCCTCAGTGGATGCTCATGCGTGTTTCTTTGGGACTTGCTAACTCAGTTGAAGAAGCGATTTCTTTTTATGACTTGATCAGCCAGTTCTATTATTTGCCTGCGACTCCGACTTTATTTAACTCAGGCACCCGTCACCCACAAATGAGCAGTTGCTATTTGCTTACTGTGAGAGAAGACAGTCTCGACGGTATTTATAAAGCCATTACAGATTCGGCCATGTTGTCTAAATTTTCAGGTGGCATTGGTTTGGATTGGACTCCGGTTCGATCTTCGGGTTCGTTAATCAAAACGACTAATGGTATGAGCAACGGTATTATCCCGTTCTTGAAAGTTTTTGATAGCTCTGTACATGCTGTGAATCAGGGTGGACGTCGCAAAGGCGCTGCAGCGATTTATTTAGAGCCATGGCATGGTGATATCGAAGCATTTTTAGATTTACGTAATAATACTGGAGCCGAAGAACGACGTACACATAACTTGAATCTGGCTTTTTGGATCCCAGATTTGTTCATGCGCCGGGTAGAGAAAGGTGAAGATTGGAGTTTATTCTCTCCTAATGCGGCTCCTAAACTACTTACTACTTTCGGAGAAGAGTTTGACAGCTGGTATGAGCGTTATGAACAAGAAGGAAAAGCGACCAAAAAAATCCCGGCACGTGACTTGTATGCCCGCATGACTCAGACTTTGGCTGAAACTGGCAATGGCTGGTTCTGCTTCAAAGACAAAGCAAATTTGCGTTCAGCGCAAACAGGTACTTCAGGTCAAATCGTTCGAAGTTCAAACTTGTGCACGGAAATCTTGGAAGTGACTTCCGCTACTGAAACAGCTGTGTGTAATTTAGGCAGTATTAATTTGTCTCGTTATGTAGAGCCTAAAGGTTTTAACTTTGATCGTTTGAGAGCCTCTGTGGATTTGGCTGTGACTTTCTTGGATCGCGTGGTTGATATTAATTTCTACCCGACTTCAGAAGCCAAAGCATCGAATCATAAATGGCGACCGATTGGTCTGGGTATTATGGGTTTGCAAGATGCATTCTTCAAAATGCGATTGCCGTTCACGTCTCCAGAAGCCAGAGCTTTGTCGAATAGAATTTCTGAAGAAGTTTATTATCAAGCACTCAAAAGCAGCATGAAATTGGCTAAAACTCATGGCAGCTTTGAGGGCTTTGCTCAGTCTCGATATGCTCAGGGTCAATTGCAGGTTCAATTGGCTAAAGCTGCTGGTCAAGAAATGCCAGAGCTTCGGTATGACTGGGATGCAATGGCCAAAGAAGTTCAGCAAACAGGACTTCGAAACAGTTTGTTAATTGCGATTGCGCCTACAGCGACGATTGCTTCTATTGTGGGTAGCTTTGAAAGCATTGAGCCGCAAATCTCAAACTTCTTTAAACGTGAAACTTTGAGTGGCGAGTTCTTGCAGGTGAATCGCTACTTGATCGAAGATTTGAAGCAACGTGGTCTTTGGAATGACAGTATGCGTTCTAAAATTATTTCGGCTGATGGGTCTATTCAAAACATAGAAGAAATCCCTGTAGAGCTTAGGATGCTTTATAAAACCGTTTGGGAAGTTCCTCAAAAAGACTTGATCGATATGGCTGTCGCTCGTTCCACGTTTATTTGTCAATCTCAGTCATTGAACCTATTCATGGAAAACCCAAGTTTGGCTAAGCTGTCGTCTATGTACATGTACGCTTGGAAGCAGGGAGTGAAAACGACTTACTATTTGCGCTCTAGAGCCAAGACCAGCATTCAAAAAACGACGATTCAGATGGAAGACAAAGAAGCTTTGGCCTGTTCGCTTGAAAACCCAGAAACTTGTGAGGCTTGCCAATGATTTTAGATCACGATTTAGATTTGACGCTTCGGCCGATGAAATACCCACAGTTTTTTCAGGCCTATAAAGACTCGATTCGAAATATCTGGACCACTGATGAAATTGATTTTTCAGTGGATTTTGAGCACTTACGTGATCGCTTAACCGCTCCAGAAGCGCATCTGATTAAGAGACTTGTCGCTTTTTTTGCGACAGCAGATAATTTAGTGGCCCATAATCTTGTTTTGAATTTTTACAAACATGTGAACTCTCCTGAGTATCGCATGTTTTTGGGTAAGCAGCTTTTTGATGAAATGCTTCATGTCGAAACCTATTTATTGCTCGTTGATAACTATGTTCCTGATGCTTCGGAGCGCAAAGCCGCGTTTGATGCCTACCAAACAGTTGAATCGATTAAACTTAAAGCAGATTTTTGTTTTAAGTATATGGATTCTATCGATAAGTTAGACAAATTAGACACACTTGAGAAGAAACGACAGTTTGTTGAAAATCTAATTTGTTTTGCGGCTTGTGTCGAAGGACTGTTTTTCTTTGGTTCTTTTGCTTATGTGTATTTTCTAAGAGACAAGGGCTTGTTGCCTGGTTTGGCGACAGCGACCAATTGGGTTTTCAGAGATGAGACGACTCATATTGAAGTAGCGATGCAAGTGATTGGAGTCATTCGGCAGGAGTATCCAGAGCTTTTTGATGCAGCCATGGAACAGAAAGTAGAAGCCATGGTCGAAGAAGCGATTGAAGTTGAAATGGCGTTTTGTAAAGATACCTTGAGTTTTGGTGTGAGCGGCCTTTCTGAATCCATGATGCATCAGTACCTAAAATACGTGGCTGATCAACGCTTTGTTCAGATGGGCATGAAGAGAAAGTATAAAACTACGAATCCGTTTCCATTTATGCTTCTGCAAGATTTGCAACCTCTAACAAACTTTTTCGAAAAACGTGTGACTGAGTATCAAAAAGGCTTTGATATGAAGAAAGAATCAGTTGTGTTTGACGAGAGTTTTTAGCATGCCTTTGAGTCCAACAACGTTGACTCGCGTGAGCACACAATGGCCTCATATTTCGTATCAAGAGATTCAAGAATTTGCTGAGATGGCTTGTGCTGAACCAGACGATTTTTTTGATCAAGGTAGCCTTGGGATTTGTGGACCCGTTTCAGTTTTGCATGCACTCGCTTCTCGTTCCCAAGAAGGTTTCTTGCGATTGATAGATGAAGTTTATCGAAACCCAGAAAAAATTCCTCAAAATGTAAGAGAGCAGAAAAGAAGCTTAGTGGCTCTTTTGTCAACCTATCTCATTAATCAAGTGAACTGTTTGATGACCTATACTGCGACAACGAGTGCAATGGACTTTGTTTCAGGAGGCATCACGCCTGACAATATTAGGCATTGGATGACTCAGTTCTTTCCGCAAAAAAAAATTCAGACTTACAGTTCTTATTTCTATGGCTCATGGAACAATGCTCTAGAGGTCAATAAACTTTGGGAGAATACTTTTGGTAATCCTATTGTCATAGCCTTTGTGAATGCCGCGGCATTGCAACCAGAGTCTTTTGTGATTGCGCACAAGCTGCCAGGGTTTCTTGTGGTGCCTGCAGCGAAAGGGCATTTTATCGAAATCACAACACCTTTCTATGAAAATATACAAGGAAATATTGAATTCAAGGCTTTCACTTGGGGAGATTTGAAC
>JBAXMC010000027.1:0-16030 GCA_037134495.1 Myxococcaceae bacterium | reverse complement strand
TTTATGAAGTCCTTATTTTTAATTCTAATGTTTTCCGGCGCTGTATTGGCCGAATCAGTTGGTTTCCCAGAGACGGGAACTGATGATTTTATGGCCTTAGCTCGATCTGGCAAGATTGTAGATAAGACACTTCTCATTAAAGATCTCATTGAGAAAAAAGATTCGGTTACGCTTATTACGAGGCCAAGACGCTGGGGTAAAAGTACAAGCATGAGCATGCTTTGGCGGTTTTTTTCATTGGAACATGATCGTGCTGAAGCCAAGGCAAATAGAGAGCTTTTCGAAAACCTTAAAATTAAGAATGCTACTACCCAAGAACCTGTAACGGGTCGTCAAGTTAATGTAGTTGACCAATTCCAGGGAAAATGTCCGAGTATTTTCTTGTCTTTTAAAGATGTTCGAGGTGAGACGCTTGAAGAGCTAATTGTAAAACTGAAAACAGTTATTAGCGCTGAATTTCATCATCATCGATATTTGGCCCTAGATCTAGAAAAAAAAGCCAGTGATGGTAGTAGTGCTTATAATAAGAAAATGGCTCAATCGTATTTAGAGGATTTTGAGCGTCTTTCTTTGAATAAAGGTAGGACTGCATCGAAGCATGATTTGGAAAACAGTCTCCTTTTTCTTTCTCAACTCTTATACGACTATCACAACAAGACCCGGGTTTGTGTGTTTGTCGATGAATATGATGCTCCATTACATGTAGCATTTACACGTGGTTATCTCACCGCTGGAGTTGAAGTTATTCGAACCCTATTTGGATCTGTTTTAAAAGGTAATAAAGTTCTTGAACGAGGAATTTTGACCGGGATCTTGCGTTTAGCGAAAGCTAATCTCTTCTCTGGTATTAATAACCTGGTTGAGGACAATGTTTTTAATAGCCATTACTCTTCGCATTATGGATTTACGGATGGCGAACTCGGGGAACTGTTCAGCATCTTTAGTCTTGAGCGCAAAGATAAAGAGATATTTAGAGAATCGTATAATGGATACAAGTTTTATGAGGGTGATAATGAGTCAAGTAAGGTCGCAATTTATAATCCTTGGTCAGTGATTGGTTATTTGAAGAATAATGCTCAGTTGCTTAACTATTGGGTTGGTTCGGGAGGAACTGAGTTGTTGGACCACTTAGTTGTCCACCCTGATGTTCAAGATGCTCTGGCTACACTACGTTCGGGTAAACCAATACATATTAAGATTCCAAAAGATGTAACTTTCTCTGGCCTAACAGACAGTCCTTCTACTCTTTGGCCTTTGTTGGTTCATACCGGTTATTTGACTCTGGCGAATGCACCAATGTTTCATTTAGCATCTGAAGAATATGAAGTGGATTTAGTGATCCCGAATACAGAGATTCGCTCGGCATATTCTCGTTTTCATAGCCAGTGGTTGAAGAGTAACAACCTTCCTGGAGTCAGTAGCATTGAACGATACGATTCTTTGGTTGCATCTATTGTGGCGAAAGATGTTCAGAAAGTTCGAGATTGGATTGAATATGAGAAAGCTTCAGGTGAACCCATTGATTTTACGAGTACGAAGTGGTTTTTTAATCCGCTTCAGTTGGCTGCATTGTCAGGAGATGTTGAAATTTTCAAGACCGTTGATGAACATTACACCACACTACGAAACAGTGTGGATTTTGAGGGTCTTAATATTGGGGATTATGGTCTATTGAGTGGTTTGCAGATTTCGCCTGCTCTAGACTTATCAATATTTAAAGACGGTACTCCGGGATTCTCGGAGTTTTTTTGCTATGCAGGCGGGTTACCTTTGGTTTTCGTTCCTGGAACGGTGCTCACTTTAGCATCATTCCTTAAGGTTCCCAAAACCCCTGGTGCTGTTGCTGTTGCGGGTGCTGGTGCCTTTTCTATTGCTTTCAGTGCCTATCTGAAAGATCTCGCAGGTTATATTCTGAAATACTCGTTAGGCTCGACCTGCACTCGTTATCAAAAATATCATGGAGTTCATCCAAAAGATTTTTCAACTCTTCTTCAGTTTGGTGAATTTGTTGTCAGAAATAGAAGTTCTTATCTTTCACTATCCACATGTCGTACAGGGGATGCTCTGGTTTCTCAATTCCAGAAGGCTGCGACACAGGTTAGGCATGCAGAAACCGAGCCGTTAGTTTTCTCTTTGTGTCAGTCTAAATCAAATTCGGATCTTTAGATCATGCGGTTTTTTAATAAAAAAACGATGCCTGCTATGCTGGGAGCAGGGATAGAATATTATGACCTTGCTTTGTATGGTTACCTAGCTCCTGTGCTCGCACCTGTTTTTTTTCCTTCTTTTAAACTAACAACTGCTTATTTTTTCTATTTTTCAATCGAGTTCTTTTCATCGATTATTCAGATTTTGGGAGCTCAATGGTTCGGTCGGATGGGGGATCGCATAGGTAGAAAAAAAGCGCTCTATTCTTCCATGTTAGGTACTTCTCTTGTAACGGGGTTTATGAGCCTAATACCTGGCTATGCTCAACTGGGTTTCTTTGCAACGGCCCTCTTTATCTTAGCTCGTATAAGCCAGAGTTTTTTCCTGGGTGGCGAATATAACGGTGGTGCAATCTACTGTCTAGAACATGAGAAGAATACCGATCAACATGGATACATCAGTGGGGTTTACTGCGCATTTACTGTGATTGGGATTCTTTGTGCAAGCGCGATTGCAACATTGGTCTATGCTGTTGGAAGTTCTTATTTCAGAGTCGCTTATTTACTCAGTTTCATATTCGCGATTTGTACTCTGCGTTGGAGAACAAAAATGCGCGAAACACCAGAATATGAACAAGCTCAAGGTGACACTACTCGGCCCATTTTTGTGACCATGATGACTCTTGTCATCGCTTCCGTATTTGTAGGTCTACTGCATGGCATACCTAGTCGTGTATTCAATGCGTTATTGCCTATTCAAACTGGAATTGATCAAAAAACGCTAATGCTGATCAATACACTTTTTTTAAGCGTATACACCTTGCTCATGGTTCTCTTTGGCTACTTCTCGGACAGAGTTGGTGCAAGAAAAGTGATGTTTACTTCAGCACTGACAACAGCGTTATTAAGTTATCCACTCTTTGTTCTTATCAAAACCAATGAGCTCAGTTTAATCCTTTTTGTTAAAAGCGTTTATGTTATTTTAGCTGCCGCATTTGCTGGACCTTTTCATGCTCTTGCCCAAAGTATGTTTTCAGTAGGACATCGTTATGTATCTATTTCAACTTGTTATGCTTGTGGGAAATGTATTAGTACGTTAACGATTGCGTTAAGCTTTTTGCTTTATGAGAAAACAGGAAGTATTGTTTCGATTAGTGGAATTTTAATTTTTTTGTCGCTTGTTGCGATGGTTTCATTGCGAAGGAAATATGTATGAAAAATTGGCTTATTTTTTTAGTCTCGTCGGTAGTTCTGGCTCATTCTTCTTATGTCGAAATTGGATCGATGAAGGAATTGAAATCATTTGTTGATGCTGAGACACTTGTTATTTTCGATCTCGATAATACCGTTTTTCATGCAAAGAGATATGATTGTCACGCAAGTTGGTGTTACGATCAGGTTGAAGCTGAAAAAAAAATAGGCTCTCTTTCCCTTGAGAGAGGGATGCAGATTTATCTACAGTGGGCAGAATCTCAAAAATCATGTCCTGTAGAATTCGTAGAGGCAGAAACTGCGTTAGAAATTGAACAGCTTCAAAAACGAAATATAAAAATCATGGCTCTAACTTCTCGAGGAGTCGATTTGGAAAATGAAACCCTGGAACAACTTCGTTCGCTAGGGTTGTCTTTTGCGTCAAGTGCCTTGTCAAGGGATTTTCTTGAATTTAGCGTTAAGACTAAAGCAAAATTCGTTGAGGGTATCTTATTTGTTTCTATGCAAAATTCGAAAGGTAGCTCGCTTAAAAAATATTTTGACCTCGTTAACTATCAACCCAAAAAAATAGTTTTTATTGATGACTTAATGGAAAACTTGGAAAGCTTGGAAGCTTCCTTCCGTGATATTAATTTCATAGGTCTTCATTACCCACTGGTTTCAAATAATTGTTTTCCTGAAGGATTTTAATTTATGTCTAAATTGATCGATGTTACTTTAACGCTTATTTTAGAACCGCATACTGCCATATTGGACTTAATCCGAGAATCTGTTAAAGGTGGCGTGACTGCTATTGTATTACGAGACAAGTTTTTTAATGATCGAGACTTTTATGAACAAGCTCTCTTAATAAAAGGAGTTTGTCGTGAGCTTAATGTATCGTTAATTATCAATGATCGAGTCGATGTTGCAATAGCCATAGAAGCAAATGGTGTTCATATTGGTAAAACGGATATTCCATATCATGCTGTTCGCAAGATTTTGCCTGAAAACATGAGCATTGGTTGCACGGCGGAATCACTTGAAGATGTAATAGAAGCGGAAAAATATGAATTGGATTATTTAGGGATTATACCAGTATTTCCATCTCTGAATAAGCCAAATTTAAAACAACCTTTTGGCTTAGAAGGGCTCAGAAAGGCTCGTGATTTGAGTCGACACCGATTACTGGCCATCGGCGGCGTTAAACCTGAAAATGCAAAAGCTATAAAAGAGGCTGGGGCGGATGGTTTGGCTGTCGCGAGTGCTATCTGTCGTGCCGCGTCTCAGTATGAGGCAGCGAGAACGTTTAGATTTTAGACCTGATTTGCGTCTGAAGGTTCGCTTGTGCTAAGCCTCGGTATATGAAAATTGGGTTTGTTTGTTTTTTCCTCTTATCTCCCGTTTTAACGGCTCAGCAACTCCAAATTGACCCCAATGGAAGCTTTAGCATTGTGATCCCAAATGCTTTATTGCCTTGTGATTTGGGCCCAGGCAGCCTTGCTTGCCCCACCGGAAACCCTGCTTTAACGATCACGGTTAGCAATGTAGCAGCTGGAGCTTCTGTTGAACTCATGGCTCTTAATGCCGAAGATGCAATTCACAAGAAACCTAATTTCAAAGTAATCAAGAAAGAGATTATTTCGGTGGATTCGAACAAAACAATTGTCCAAACAATGACATTTAATAATCTGGGCAATGTAGCTTTGCCTGTGCTGGTACGCACTGTTGATTCTGTTTTAGGCACCAAAGCGTTTGAGCTGCAAGTTGCTTGTAACCAGAGTACTTGCGGTGGTTTATTGGATGCCTTTGATGAAGCGATCGCTTCGCTGCATTTAGCTCAAAGTGGCCATAAACTAAAACAAGCAAAGACGAGCTCTATGGATGGCATGCAAAACTGGCTAAAAGGCTTCAAATTCTAACCTCTATTGACTGAATGCCTGAACTAATACAAATTGCTTGTATAAATGAGCGCTAAAACTTTACTCAATGTTGGGGGAACGCGTAACGTGCATGGCACACGCATTTCTAGGCGCATCAAATGTGATAAATGTGGCTGCGAAGACCATATTACTTCTAGGCCATCTAGAACCCAAGGGGCTCTTTGTAGGGTCTGTGCTCTCTCTGTCATGAATGCTCTAGAAGTGGGCAAGAAAGCCCCGAGAGAGATGAAGCAGCATACTTGCTCTAATTGCAGACGAAGTTTCGGTTTGCCTGTTCATATGGAAATCAAAAAAGATTGCTTATGTCCTGATTGCTTGCATGGTCATGAAATCTGGCGCGGATCTTTGGACATGGCAGTAGACGCCCGCGAAACCATGAGTTGTGAGCTGAGAAAATCTGGTTTGTTACTGCGAAGGCAGTAAAATAACTAAAATCTAAGAAGTTTTCTTTGCTTTTAATGAAAAACATGTTATTTTACTGCCATGGCAGTTAATTTGAAGACGCTTCCAGAAATGCTTCGCTTTCATCGCAAAAGAAGTGGGCTAACACAAGCTCAATTGGCTTTATTCGCGGGTGTTGGTAAAACTGTGGTCTTTGATGTGGAACATGGAAAATCAAGTATTCAAATCGATACCTTGAGTAAGATACTGAAGGCATTGAATATCTCTTGGAATCTTAACAGTCCTTTGATGGACGAATTCGAGAGAGAACAAGATGAAATCCGCTGAAATCTATGTTGATGGCTGCTTAGCTGGCTATTTGGAAGAAATAGAAATAGGAAAAAAATATCTTATTCGTTATTTGGCTGATTATTCTGCGCTGCCTATTTCTCTCACGCTTCCTGTTTCTAAAATGCCGTCTGAATTTGAGTCTTTTCCTGCTTTTTTTGAAGGTCTCTTGCCTGAGGGGATTCAACTAGAGGCTTTGCTGAAAAACAACAAAATTGATCGCTATGACCTGTTTAGTCAAATTGTGGCTGTGGGGCATGATCTGGTAGGTAATGTCGAAGTTAGGCAGGTTTTATGAATCGTTGTCCTGTGACACTTGAGTTTTGTGGTAACGAGAAGTATTCAAAGCAAGGCTTAGCGTTGTTATCACCTAAGTTGGTTTCTTTACAAGATTTTCCCTATACGGCCAAAGAGCAACTAGAACAAGCTGCGGAACATGCTTCCAGGTTGTCTATTCAAGGTGTTCAACCTAAATTAAGTGTGAAGCTCAATGTCTCTAAAAAGAGCTTTGAGATTGTGGATCAATTTGGGACTTTTATTATGAAGCCTCCTCATGTTATCTATCCTGAGTTGGTTGAAAATGAAGACATTTCAATGAGACTAGCTAAGACAGTCGGGATTGAGACACCTTTGCATGGTATGGTTTATGCTAAAGATCAGAGTCTGACTTATTTCATTGGACGATTTGATAGGCCAAAGCGTCATCACAAGATTGCGGTCGAAGATTTTGCTCAGTTATCCGGTGCTAGTCGGGATACCAAATATGAAAGCAGCATGGAAAGAGTTGCCGCTTTGCTTGAAAAATTTTGTACTTTTCCGCTGATTGAGAAACAAAAGCTTTTTAGATTAACTCTGTTTAGTTATCTGATTGGCAATGAAGATATGCATCTGAAAAATTTTTCGTTGATTCGAAGAAATGGAAAAATCGAACTGTCGCCTGCGTATGATTTGCTTAATTCAAGTATCGTTTTAAATACCCAAGAAGAATTGGCTTTGCCCCTTGCAGGCAAGCGTTCCAATCTAACTCGAACTGATTTTGTGAACTATTTCGGACAAGAGCGTTTGGGATTGTCGCCCAAAATTATCCAATTGGAACTAGATAATTTTAGAAAAGCAATACCAAGCTGGGGAGTCTGGTTAGAGAAGAGTTTTCTTTCTAGACCCATGCAGAAGAAATACCAGGATATTGTTGCCAAGCGAGTTAAAATTCTTACATGAGTTGTGAGCTGAGAAAATCTGGCGTATTGCTTCGCAAGAACCCATGAACTTCGAACAATTATTAAGCCCCAGTCAGTATTTGGCTGCTACAACTCTAGATGCCCCTATCTGTATTTTAGCCGGTGCCGGTACAGGTAAGACTCGCGTAATTACGCATAGAATCGCCTATTTGATCTCTCAGGGAGTCAGACCTGACAGTATTTTAGGTCTGACTTTTACGAACAAAGCGGCCCAGGAGATGCGCGAACGCGTAGAGCATTTATTGCCAGGTGTTTCCAGAAGCGTAGAACTGGGTACTTTCCATGGATTGAGCGCTAAATTGCTCCGAAAATATGGCCATTTTATAGGTGTTTTCCCGAGTTTTGTCATTTATGACTCAGACGACAGTGGCAAATTATTAAAAGAAATCGCTTTGGTGCGCCTTAACTTATCCAAAGATTATTTGTCTTTTTATGAAACACAGCTTGAAAATTGGCAGAACGAAGGCATCTTGCCTGACCAGGTTAGCACCCATGGTGACCAACGCCTGATGCGCGCCAAAGAGCTTTATGCTTTGTATTGTGAGCGTCTGCAAGAAATCGGGGCCTTAGATTTCAATAGTATTCTAACCAAAATGCGTGAACTGGTCAGACACCCAGAAGGTTTATTGGCTTTAAGTTCTAGATTTAGGCATATTTTAGTCGACGAGTATCAAGATACCAATATCGTCCAATCTGAGATTGTCTATGCGCTCGGTAAAAAAGCAGATTCGATTGCAATTGTGGGTGACGATGACCAGTCTATCTATGGTTGGAGAGGAGCGAAGCCCTATAACTTAGAAGATTTCTTGGCAAAAATGCCAGGTTCTAAGTTGATTAAACTCGAAGAAAATTATCGTTCGACGACCGCGATTTTAAACACAGCTAACGCTGTGATCTCAAATAATGATCGTAGACTCGGTAAAAATTTGGTGTCTGTGTCGGGCATGGGTAACTTGGTTCGAGTGATTAAAACAACCAATGACCGTTATGAAGCTGAATTAGTCGTGCATCATATCGAACAGAAAGTTAGACAGGGTAAAAGCCTGAACGAAGTGGCGATTTTAATGCGTGCAAACTCGCAATCTCGATCTTTTGAAGAAGCACTGCGTTATGCAAGATTGCCGTATAGACTTGTAGGTGGCACGAAGTTTTATGACCGCAAAGAAATTAAAGACATTTTGTCTACTTTAAGAGCAGCTGTAAATTCAAAGAGCGATTTAGATTTGGTACGGGCGATTTTGGGGAGCAAGCAGGGCGTCGGAGCGACCAGTCTATCGAAAGCTCAGTCACATGCCAGCGCTCAAGGTTTAACGCTTAACACGGTGTTTCTGTCGAAAGAAGAGCTCGTCAAAGCTGGTATTTCTGGAAAAACAGCCGAAAAAATTAGAGCTTTTGCCGAGTCTCTCATGGATTTGGGTAAAGCTAATCTGAACGCCGCTGAAGCAATTACGAGAGCACTTGAGATTAGTGGTCGTGAAGAAAAGTTAGAAGAAGAACGTCTCGAAAATATCGAGCAGTTAATTTCAGCTGCACAGCAATATGTTGACGATTGTGAAATATATGACCAAGACGCATCAGCGCTGGGTTTCTTAGAAAACACGGCGCTTTTGTCGAGCGTAGATGAAATGAAAACCGATACGAGTCATACAGGTGCAGTGACACTGATGACTTTGCATGCAGCCAAGGGCCTTGAGTTTAACTCTGTCTTTATGGTGGGGATGGAAGAGTACGGCTTTCCACATGCCAGGGCTTTAGAAGAAGACGCAAAACCTGAGCAGCTCGAAGAAGAAAGACGCCTCGCTTATGTAGGCATGACGCGTGCGCGACAAGATTTGGTGCTTACTTATGCGACCAGGCGTTTGATTCGTGGGCAAATCAAGGGCAGGGCTCCAAGTCGTTTCCTCAGGGAACTTCCCAGAGAATGGGTTGTTGGAGACTTGCCATATCAAAGTTGGTGAGTTACGACGTCGTCGAGGAGATTTCGATGAAAAAAGTTGTATTTTTGTTTTTGGTGATGACCTCGGTTGCTCATGCGACGGAGGGTGCTGCTGCTGCTGTTGCTGCTAAAGTTGAAACGAACAAAGCAAGGACAATGGCTGCGTTTATTGTTGGCAGTGCTATTGCAGTGGCCTTAGAGAAAATTCCTGCTGACTACATGTCAACGGCCGTGACCAAGGGTGCGCAGCTCAGTGTTGCATTGCTATCGATGGGTATTACATTTCAAAAACCTGAAATGCGAGATGCAGGGATTCGAACTCCATTTTTGCTCTTGGCTGCACAGGCTGCTGAAGTCCCTGAAGTCCGAGAGATTGCTCACAGCTTACCATATGGTATTGGCGATGCTTTGAAAGCAACGGGCGAAAAAGCGACGACAGCTTTACTGTCTATTGTTACCTACAAGTATGCTCTTGATCCCGTATTGGGCTGGTTTCTTTATCAGACTAAACCTGGTAAATTCATGATGGGTATGAAATAACCGGTACTAATCCGATTCCTGTGCCAGCGATTAAGAGCTGGCCGTGGAGTTCGCTGGGTTTCAAGTAGGCTCTCTTAATTTTGAAACCCAGTTTTTTGGCTCGCAGACAAATTTGCTGTCTGGTGATGCCTTCTATGCCGCCTTCTAAAATAATCAGTGTGTTATCTTGGCGTAGTAATAAACTGCTTCGACTGCCATCGACCAAGTAGCCTTCTTGATTTAATAATAAGCCTTCAAAAGCGTTGTTTTTTCGTGCCTGTTCATAGGCCAAGTCATAGACTTGACGTTGGTTGGTCTTGAGCTGACTGGTGGCGATTTGATCAGATAGATAAACCGAAACGCCTTGTGTGTATGCTTCAGACGGGGGTGGTATGAATTCCCGAGTTTTAATTTCCCAGTTGTTCGAATTGATGCTGATACGCATGAGGTATGGCTTTTCTCCCCTCTCAACAGGGTGGAGAGGGGTCGGGGGTGAGGTTTCCGGATTTAGCCCAGCCAGCCTTGCATGCAGCTTCAATCTTTCGAGATGCTGCTCTAGCCACTGCGGCTCTCCATTTTTAACGAGCACAGTTGTAAAAACTTCAAACACGTAAGAAATTCTCCAGCATACCCAGGCCTTGTTCGCTCAAAAAGCTTTCTGGGTGAAACTGCAGGCCGTGAATGGGCTTGCTAACATGTGAGATTGCCATGATTTGACCATCTTCGCTGTACGCATCTACTGTTAGAACAGGAGGCAAGTTGGTTAGAACTAACGAGTGATAGCGTGTTACTGGAGTTGGACTCTGGATATTCTTAAATAATTTTGCGCTGGAATGCGTTATCAAATCTACTTCACCGTGAATCGCTCTGGGAGCTCTCACTAAGTCTGCTCCGAAATGTCGGCCAATCGCTTGATGTCCTAAGCAAATTCCCAGAATGGCTAAGTCAGTTTGGACAGCTAAATCAAGCCATTGCATTAAAAACCCAGAGTTCTCAGGAATTCCTGGCCCAGGACCCAAAACCAAGTGAGAAACATGTTTTAAATTGGGTTTTTGCTTGTGGTCATAAATTTTAACTTCAGCACCAAGACGTTTTAAATAATCAATAATGCTGAAGCTAAAAGAATCGTGGTTCTCAATAAATAAGACAGCCATGACTATAAGTAATCTAATGCCCCCAAAGCCGTTTTGATGGCATTTTCTTCTGCTAAGGCTTTTTCAGAAGCCGAAATAAATTCATTATTCGGTCTATTGGCAAAAACCGCGCAGATAACACCAGCCCTAAATCCACGCATGGCTGAAAGTGTGAGTAAGCAGCTGGCTTCCATTTCTAAGTTTAAAACATGTGTTGAACTCAAGTTTTCCAATAAATCCGGAAATCTAGATTTAAAACCAGGAACTTGTCTGTCTTGTCCACCATAAAAACTCGAAACAGTGGCTGTAATGCCTGTGTGATACTGGGCCTTAAGTTGTTTAGCTGAGGCCACCAGGGCAGAAACGACTTCGTAATGCGCCACAGCTGGGTAGCCATCGGGGACATAAAAAGTTGAAGTATTTTCAAGTCGAACTGCTGCCGTACTAATTACCAATTCGCCTATTCCTATGTCTTTTTGGATAGAGCCCGTTGAACCAATGCGTATAAAAGTAGGGTTTTTGACAATCTGAGAAAGTTCGATCACGGCTATTTCAGTATTATCGGGACCAATTCCTGTTCCCATGACACTGATTCTGCGGCCATTTTGTGTGCCTGTAATGGTCACATATTCACGGTTTTGAACTTTGAGTTCAACATGGTCAAAATGCTTGGCTACTTTTTGGGCTCTGTCGGGGTCACCGCATAAGAAAATAAAGTCTGCGACTTCGCCGTTTTTAAGTCCAATGTGATACTGCCGTCCTTCACCCAGTGAAGGAGAATCTGCGAGTGAACGTGTCATGCCCCGATTGACTAGAAGGTCTAATCTTGAAAAACAACCCCCGTGCAGATCAAAACCCCTAATTTA
This sequence comes from Myxococcaceae bacterium, assembly GCA_037134495.1. Lineage (GTDB taxonomy): Bacteria > Myxococcota > UBA727 > UBA727 > JABDBI01 > AER2-1. The sequence goes on along the minus strand of JBAXMC010000027.1, from coordinate 4,328 downwards.
GCACCCTTGATAGACTACACATGTCTAAAAGCTGACGCAACTTTAGCTGAAATAGAGCTCCTGTGCTCTGAAGCAATCAAGTGTGGCTTTGCGACGGTGTGTGTCAATTCTTATTGGCTTCGAACTGTTTCAAAATTGCTGACTGGAAGTTCAGTTAAACCGATCACTGTGGTTGGTTTTCCCTTGGGCGCGAACTTAATGAGCGTCAAAGCTTTTGAAACACGCGAGGCCATTGCTGCAGGTGCGCAAGAGATCGATATGGTTCTCAATATTGGCGCACTCAAATCAGGCGATGAAAATTCTGTATTAGAAGACATCAAAGTCGTCGTAGATGCAGCTAAACCTTATCCGGTGAAAGTGATCTTAGAAACAGCTTTGTTAACCAATTTAGAAAAAGTGAAAGCTTGTGAATTAGCCAAACAAGCCGGTGCTCAATTTGTGAAAACTTCGACGGGGTTTTCTACAAATGGCGCTACCGTTGAAGATGTCAAAATCATGCGTGAAACTGTTGGCGCTCGGATGGGCGTCAAAGCATCCGGTGGAATTAAAACAACAGAAGAAGGCCTTGCTTTGGTGAATGCAGGTGCAAATCGTTTAGGAACCAGTAGGAAAATATGAGAATAATTTTAGCGTTGAGTCTATTTATCAGTTCTTTTTTGCAGGCCGAAGGTGGCCAGATGTTATCTGAGTTAAAAGAAGGAGTGGTAACTCAGACACTGGCAGGTCGCTGTACAGGCCTTTTAGGATGTGCGGCCATGATCTTGCTAGCCGTTCTTTTATCTTCTAATCGCAGAGCAATCTCTTGGCGCTTGGTGGGTTTTGGTATCGCTCTGCAATTTCTTTTTGCCTACTTGGTCTTAAAGCTTCAATGGGGACATGATTTCTTTCAAGTTGCTAACGATGCCATTGTAAAAGTTATCTCTTTTTCAAACGAAGGCGCTCGCTTTGTGTTTGGAAATCTGGTGAGTAACGATATCCCTGTCGATGGAGTAGAAGGCTTTAGCGGTATTGTACATACGGGCGCTTTATTTGCGTTCTCTGTTTTGCCAACGATCATTTTCTTTTCGGCCCTAACAGCTGTTTTGTATCACATTCGAGTTTTGGAATGGTTGGTTCGGGGTATGTCATACGTGATGCGTCGTACGATGCGTGCGTCGGGGGCTGAAAGTTTTTCTGCTGCTGCGAATATTTTTGTGGGTCAGACAGAAGCGCCTTTGCTCGTAAAACCATTCTTAGCCACGATGACTAAATCTGAGATCATGGCTATTATGACCGGTGGGTTTGCTAACGTGTCTGGCGGAATTATGGCAGCTTATGTGGCCGTTCTGATGGGTTATTTCCCTGATATTGCTGGGCACTTGCTCGCAGCCAGCATTATGTCTGCACCGGCTTCTTTGGTGTTTGCGAAAATTATGATTCCTGAAACGGGTAAGCCAGAAACTCTGGACTCAGCTGGTGTTATCGTTGAAAAACAAGATGCGAATCTATTAGATGCTGCCGCTCGCGGAACAACCGATGGACTTTCTTTGGCCCTCAATGTAGGCGCTATGCTCATTGCGTTTATCGCTTTGATCGCTTGTTTTAATGCGTTGATTGGTGCTGTTGCTGGTTATGCTGGTTACCCAGAAATATCATTGCAGTTTATTTTTTCTAAAATGTTTGCACCTTTGGCTTGGTTACTGGGTGTTCCTTGGGCAGATGCACCGTTGGTAGGAAGTCTTCTGGGTACTAAAACAGTCGTGAACGAGCTGGTTGCTTATTTGCAAATGGCTGGAGATATTAAAGCTTCTTCGTTCGAACACGGTAAGAGCGTGATTATTGCGACGTATGCACTTTGCGGCTTTGCAAACTTTAGTTCTATTGGAATTCAAGTGGGTGGCCTTTCTACGATGGCTCCAGGTAGACGAGCTGATTTTGCAAAACTAGGGCTTAAAGCCATGGTTGCAGGGTCACTGACTTCGTTTCAAACGGCTGCGATGGCGGGTATGCTTCTGTGAAATCCTTTGCGCTCAGTGACCTTGGCAAGAAACGAGAGAGAAACGAGGATGCCTATTTGTGCATCTCAGATTCGAATCTCTACGTTGTTGCCGATGGTATGGGCGGGCATGTGGGAGGTCAACGGGCCTCCCAGCTTGCGACAGAGTCTGTAAAGGCTTTGGTTTTGGAGCATATTTCGGAGATTCAATCCGCTGAAATTGCTCAGCTGATGGCAGATTCTCTGCGAGCAGCATCGAAAAGAATTCACGAAGAAACGCGAATACACCCTGAACTCAAAGGGATGGGGACCACTGTAACCGCGCTTATGATTCACGAACAAGAAGCGACGGTTGCACACGTAGGTGATAGTCGAGCTTATTTGATTCGAGAAGGCGAGATTCAACAGTTATCAGAAGATCACTCATTGGTTCAAGAGCAGTTTCGAGCTGGTTTGATCAGTCTAGAGCAGGCCAGACATAGTCGTTATCGTAATATTATCACGCGATCGATTGGTTTTGAAGATGATGTCGATGTGGATATGATGGTTGTACATACACAACCCGCCGACATATTTTTGCTTTGCACAGATGGTCTGACGACCTTGGTCGAAGATTCCGATATCTTACGTATTATTTTGCAAAACAGCCCAGAAACCGCCGGTCAAAAATTAATCGATTTGGCCAATGAGCGTGGGGGCAACGACAATATTACGGTTGTATTGGTTTATGTCTAAATGGTTTATTCTGGCCGCTATTTTGTTTGCGCTGGGACTCCATAACCGTTTTTTGAAACAAGATTTAGAAATTACTGAGCGTTATAATGAGCAGCTTATCTCGAAAGACTGGGATGTTCAGACGACAGAACACTTAAATATGCTCGCAGACCTAATTGAGCATTTTGATGGACGACCCAATCGCTGGCCGGTGCTGGGTGAGATCTCGAGTGAGTTTGGTCTTCGAGTCGATCCGTTTACGGGTAATCAAACGATGCATTATGGTTTGGATATCGTAGCGCCGCATGGAACGCCAATCCATGCTCCAGCACCTGGGAGAGTGGTATTTGTTGGTGATGGTGGCTTATTGGGCAATTTGGTGGTGATTGAACATCAGCGTGGTTTTAAGACGCTTTATGGGCATTTATCAGACTATCAAGTTCGTCATGGAGAATGGGTGGGTAGAGGTCAAAAAATCGCCGAAATTGGCAATACAGGTCGAAGCACAGCGGCGCACTTGCACTATTCGGTTCAGAGACATGGTATTCATCAAGACCCGAGGGAGTATTTAGAATAATGAAGATTATTCAATCACCGCGTGAAATGCAGGATTGGAGTCTAGGTTGCTCACAGTCTATTGGTTTTGTTTGTACGATGGGGGCTTTGCATGAGGGTCATTTGTCTCTCATAAGAGAAGCGAGAAAGCGCTGTGAAAAAGTGGTCATGTCTATTTTTGTAAATCCACTTCAATTTGCGCCTCATGAAGATTTCAATGCTTATCCAAGAACTTTTGAATCAGATGTGGCTTTGTGCCGAGCTGAGGGTGTAGATATCTTATTTTGTCCAGAGGTAAGTGCGCTCTATCCGGAAAATTTTCAGACGCGTGTGCTTGGTAGTGAGCTTAAAAAGCAATATTGTGGTCAGACAAGACCGATTTTTTTTGATGGCGTTCTGACCGTGGTTCACATGCTGTTTGAGATCGTCAGACCTCAGATGGGCTTTTGGGGCGAAAAGGATTTCCAACAAGTATTTTTAGTAGAACAAATGGTCAAAGATTTCTGGATGCCTATTGAAATTATTGGCATGCCTATTGTCCGTGAACCCAGTGGGCTCGCTTTATCTTCACGTAACGCTTATTTAAGCGAAGCTCAAAAACAAGAAGCGACCTGTTTGTTTCAAGCGATTTTAGCAGTGCAAGAAGCGGCACTTGTGGGCGAACGCAGTATTCAGAATTTGCTTGGGATCGCTCGCAGCAAAATTAGCCTAGAAATCGATTATCTAGAGCTGGTGAGCGCAAAAACTCTAGAACGACTTGAGGGGAGTTTGAATGGGCCTGCACGTTTATTAATCGCTGCCTATATAGGCGATAATCCCAAAGTACGTTTAATTGACAATGGGAATGTTTAGGACTTAATCAAGAATATGATTGCTGCAATTTTTTCAGTCGTTCAGGAATGAAGGTCTAGCCTAACCAAAAAGCAGTGCCTCCTTTATTTTGATTTTCCGGTTCATTTTTCCAGCTTACAGCTGTTTCTTTAAGGTTAGGCAGGGCCCTGAATCCTGCGAATATTTTTGTGTAGAGTTCTGTTTCGTCTCTCACTTCTTTTAGCTTTCCTGCGACTTCCGCAAAACAACTCTC
>JBAXMC010000026.1:0-16626 GCA_037134495.1 Myxococcaceae bacterium | reverse complement strand
CCCTGCTCCTCAGGTAATGCCCAGCAAGAGGCCAAATAAACAGCCAACCACCCTTTAAAAGCGTCGCCCAACAAGGTGAATACAGCAGCCCCCCGGTGCCCCGATCTCAACACGTTAGTCGCCCCAGGATTGCCAGAGCCATAACGGCGCGGGTCAGGCAGTCCATACAACCAACTGACGATGACGGCAAAAGAAACTGAGCCTATCAAATAGGCAATCAGTGCAAGAATGAACGCGTTCATGTTACTGTGCTTGTTGGTTTTCTAATAAAATAGTCTTCCATTCTATCTGAATCGCTAACAAGATGTTCAAAGCCCTCTGATATATCCAAAGTCGGCAAACCCTACTCACCCTTGACTGATTGATTTTATTTTACTAAAACCAGAAAAAATCCCATGGACATCATCTTTATTCATCAATTACAGTTAACCCTCTTGGTTGGCATCTATGAATGGGAAAAAATAACCCCACAACCCATACAATTTGACTTAGAAATTGGCCTCCCACATGCACGAGCCGCCACCTCCAACGCCATTGCCGATACGATAGATTATTCCAAGGTTGTCTCAGGGATTGAAAATTTAACCAACCAAATAGCTGCAAGTGCTCGAGAAATTATTCAAAAAACGGAAGACTTAGGCGGCATGACCGAGGCGATTCAATCTGGTCTGCCAAAATTATGGATTGAAGAAAGTGCCGCCAAACGCCAAGCAAGAATCGATTCCGGTGAAGAAGTCTTAGTGGGTGTTAATCGCTATGTATCTGAGACGCCTGAAGTCCCTGAAGTGTTTAGCGTTGATAACACACAGGTTATGCGTGACCAGCTTGAGAGTTTAAAAAATCTTAGAGCAACGCGAAATATGCAAGAAGTACAAAAAGCTTTAACAGCACTTCAAACAGGTGCTTCTGAAAAAGCTAACTTGTTAGACCTAAGCATAGACGCCATGCGAGTCCGTGCAACACTCGGAGAAGTCTCGGAAGCTTTAGAAAAAGTTTTTGGACGTTATCAAGCAGGAACAAATCTCGTGACAGGTATTTACACACAAGCTTTAGGTGACCCAGAAGAGTTGCAAGCTTTGCTCCAAAAAGTTCGAGATTTTGCCCAAAAAGAAGGTCGGCAACCTCGTATTTTGGTGACGAAGTTAGGACAGGACGGTCATGACCGTGGGATGAAAGTGGTTGCGACTGCTTTTGCCGATTTTGGATTTGACGTAGACCTCAGTCCTCTGTTTCTAACTCCTGAAGAAGTCGCTAGGCATGCCATAGAGAATGACGTTCATGCTATAGGTGTTTCGACGCTTGCGGGAGGGCATCAAACGCTTGTTCCTGAGTTACTCAAAAGCTTAAAACGCCAAGGAGCAGAAGATATTTTAGTTTTTGTGGGCGGCGTGATCCCAGAGAAAGACCATGAGTTTTTGCTTAAACAAGGTGTTTCTGGCATCTTTGGGCCTGGGACCCCCTTGTTAAAATCGGCTCAGAAAGTATTAGATTGTTTATGGAATCATTAGAATTAGCCAAGAAAGCTGGGTTTTTTGCTTTGGAGAAGAAAGCAGAAAAGCTTCTTATTTTGGATGTTGCTCAGCTGACGAGCTTTACCGATTATTTTGTTATTTGTGAGGCACCTAGCGAGCGTCAAGCGCAGGCGATTGCTAGCAATATTCGAGATGAACTATCTCAACTTGGAAAAAGACCGCTCAGCATTGAAGGACAAGAACAAGGTAATTGGATCTTGTGTGATTATGGCGATGTGGTTGTGCATGTGTTTGTCGACACCATGCGTTCTCATTATAATCTAGAAGGCTTTTGGAGTCAGGCTCCAGTTATTCCGTGCGAATCTTAATTGCTACAGCATTTGAAAACTCAAAAGACCCGTTTGAAGTTTTGGCATTAGACTATATTCGCCGAACCAACGGGGTTTTTAAGCCCGATTTGAAACAAGTAAAACCTGAAAAGTTACTAGATATATCAAAAAGCTATTTTCGGATTATTTTAGATGAAAAAGGCCTAGAGCTAGATTCTATCCAATTTTCGAAAAATATTCAGCGTTTAATAGATCAATCAAAGCCCGTTGCTTTCTTGATTGGCGAACCCAGCGGTCATAGGTCTGAGACACGTGAGAAAGCAGATGCAATCTGGTCGCTGTCTAAGATGACTTTGCCGCATAAATTAGCTTTGTGTGTCTTAGCTGAGCAGATTTATCGAGCCGGTGAAATTGCACGCAACGGGCCTTATCACAAATAAAATAAGCAATAAATTGAATTGATTAAATTTGATTATTGTGACAATTGCTAAATTGAATCTTTTAAAAAGAATTATTTAATTGTCTCAAGGAAATTTATGAAGTTTAATATTGTTGCATTTGTTTTTTTCGCAACAACCATTTCAGCAAAAGAAATGTCTGTATTTGGTGTGTTGAGATTTGAGCTTAAACATCGAGGAATTTTATTTTCTAAAGCAGCTCCTCAAAAAACCGTTGCTCAGCGTATGAGAGAAATACGCAGAGAACTACTCGAAGGAGCTTCAGGGTTCGGTAATCAAAATTCAAGGGAAGCTTTAGAAGCAGAATTAATTCAACTTTCTGGAAAAGATTCACGTTCACTTGTTGAACAAGATTCAGAATCTCGAGAATTAGAGTTTCAAGAACCAGAGTCTAAACAATATCGAGGTTTCGTTCCAGGGATTCAAATGGCTACAAAAGGGTCTGGGTCTGGGAGTGGCAGTGAAAATAAAAATAGCGGCTTCTCTGAAGATCACGCTGTTTCAGGAAATTCCATTGATTTAAACAAAGCAAAAGGCATTCTCTTGACGAGACGCGATTGGAGCAGAATAGAATCCAGGACGCCTGAAGAAGAGAGCTCGTTTGAAGATCCAACAACAGAGATTCCATCGATTGAGATGGATTTTATTCCTTGCTATGGATCAACTGCTCTAGAAGAATCAGATACTCTTCCAGAACTTCTATCCCTCAAGAAAAAAGCACAACGTGGCTTCAGAAATCTTCTGAATATTATTCGCAATAAACTTGTTCTAAAAGTCAATGGTTTTACTGGGTTGCTTTTACAAGAAGCACAATGGCCAGAAGCATGCTGCAGAAATCACCCTTTTGTGGCAGATAAGGATGGAGCAGAATTTCTGAATGCCTGGAAAAAAGGTTTTCATGGCACCCGATCATTTCAAGAGGTCTCTCATCAGCGGCTTCCCAGCGTGATTTACCTCACGCCTGAACAAAGAAATTTGCACCGAGTTCATGTGGTTAGGCCTGAAGGAAAAAATGCTTATCTCATGTTGAATGAGCAAGTTCTAAGAAATTTTGAAGGAATTTTTGTGATGGGTTCTCATGGTGAGATCTATATTGGAAGAAGTATCCGTTCTCAATTTCATCATTCTAGTTTTTTCGCTGGTGGTGCTGTTGCTTGGGCAGGTGATATAAAAACAAATGCTCTAGGGGAAATTATTGATTTATCCAATGAGAGTGGTCACTATAAAGCAGGAGTTGATGAAAGTCGTCAAGGACTTCGAGCTCTGGCGTTACAAGGAGTAGATTTAAATCAGGTTGTTTTTGAATTGATTGGCACTGGTAGCTGTTTAGAGCCTTCCTATAACGCTTTAGAATTTCTTGAGTTCGGTCTTCATTGTCAACCGATGACAGAAGATGATCTGGTTACATTTCGAAGGTTACAGGATAAAAACTCTCATGCAGGAGTGGAATATCTGCAGATGAATGCTTTTGAAGATTAAGAAGATCCGATAATTTTTTCAGCAGCAATTTTCTCGTCCCATAAACTGCTGCCGACTTCTGTGGTGACTCGCAAAAATCCTGCTGGCAAATCTGTCGCGGCTTCGATTTCAAAGTCCGGCAGGTTCGAGATTGATGCGAGTGATGTTATATTAGTCGCTTGAATTTTAAGTTTATGCCTGGAACGTATTTTCTGAATCGCTGCTTCTAAAATTTTATCTTGTTCAGCTTGGGGTAGGGCTAATGGGTTGCCTAAAATCTTTCTAGAGATTTCTTGTGTGAGTTGCCCAAGCTGATTTTTTAAGTCTAGACAATATTGGGTACGCTCAATAAAAATATCCAATGCTTGGCTAGAAGCTTCTGCAAAAGCTTGGTTGGCACCTTCGGTCATGGCTTGTTCTTTGGCTGCAGCAACATCTTTTTTTGCTTTGGAAACGATGTTTTTAATATCGATTTCAGCTTGAGCGTAAAGGGCATCAACTTCTTGTTGCTCTCGATACAGACTGCCTTTCATGATGAGTGATTTTCTAACTGGAGGCGTTGGTTTCTCGGTGCCTTTGATAATTTGTGCCATGTTCTAAAGCCCTAATAAACGCGTAATTTCTTCAACTTGTGTTTTGAGTTGGGCGTCAATCACGCCAGATTCTGTTTGCAAAATAATACCTTCAGAGACTTGTTTGTCTTCCCTGATATCTATGTCTTTGGCTCTTTGTAGCAAGTTAATTAATTGCTCTTTGTTCTGACGGAGAATAACGGCATCTTTGGGATTGGCTCTGATTCGAATATCGAGCGCTTCAGGAACAGTGGTGAGAGCTTCTTGAACGAATCTCAGGAGAGCACCGGGTGAAGTCTCAAGTTCGATTTTGACTAATTGCTCTGCTGCTTCTAAGGCGTTGCGTAGCAAATCTTGGCTGATTTCAGAGGCATAAAGTTCTTTAAGTTTGGCAAGCTTAGCTTTTAATTGCTCAGCTTGGACGGCGCCTTTGGCAAAGCCTTCTTTACGAGCTTCTTCGGTATATTGCTTACTTTCGGCCTGTGCTTGCTCTAATGTGTGAGCGATTTCAAGTTTTGCTGCTTCTAGTTTTTCACCCACAAGACCTCCGGGGTATGACTCTGAATATTGGCTAGTCTACTCCAAGTAAATAGCAAGTCGCTTAGGCGATTCAAATAAATAATTAACTCTGGTCTGACACTCTCGCCAGTCTCTCGGAGTGCGATGACCTGTTGTTCTGCGCTTCTCACGGCTGTTCTGGCCAAATGAAATCTGCTTGCTAGTTCACAGCCTGTGGGCAAAACAAAATTTTTAAGAGCGGGTAATTCTAAATCGGCTTGGTCTATTAATTTTTCTAGAGCTTCGATTTTGTTCGAATTTAGAAATATATTTGTCTCGGTTTTGTGTGGTGCAGTTGCGAGCTCAGAGCCTAGATCAAATAAATCTGACATGATGCGTGCCAGTTCTGGTTGATTGGCGATAACAGCAGCGTATCCAATAGCAGCGTTGGCGTTATCTACAGAGCCGTAAGCTAGAACACGGGGGTTGGCTTTAGAAACGCGAGCGCCTCCAAAGAGGTCTGTTTCACCTGTGTCACCTCGTTTGGTGTAAATTTTCATACTCGGTTTGTTTAGCCTGAATAACACCCATACTTCAAGTTGTTATTAGGCTATGAGATGGATGATTTTAATTTTGTTCTCTGTGAATGTTTTTGCCCAGCCGGCAGATCTCGGTGATGATGAATGGGTAGATCTTGGGAAAAAAACTAATATCGAAAACTGGCGTTCAGAAGTTCAACAAGCACATAAAGAGCCTCCTCCTATAAAGCCTGAAGCTGTTACTGTTCCTTTTGAAACCGGCCTTATGCACATGCTAGACGATCCTCAGAATCGTTATAAGTTGGCTGTTGTTGCTATGCTTACGCTTGCTTTTGTTTTTAGAAAATAATAAAAACTTGGCAAAACAAAAAGCGTCAAAACAGTTCCGAAAGTAAGCCCAGAGACAAGTACAAGACCAATGGCTTGTCTTGCTTCAGCGCCAGCGCCTGAAGCAAATAGTAGGGGAATCGCACCGAATACCATGGCTCCGGTGGTCATTAAAATAGGCCTCAAGCGCATTTTGAGAGCTTCTTGCATCGAGCCTGTCTTGTTCGCAAAGTCGACGAGTAAAATACCGTGTTTTGAGATTAAGCCGATGAGCGTAATTAGCCCAATTTGGCTGTAGAGATTAAGTTCGTGACCTGTAGCCCAGATACAAAACAGAGCCCCAAAACTTGCGAGCGGCACTGTGACCAAAATAATCAATGGATCTAGAAAGCTCTCAAACTGGATCGCAAGAACGCCGTAGATGCATAGAAGAGCCAACAAGAGTAACAAAATAAAAGTTCCCGAAGAGTCTTTTAGATTTTTAGCTGCTCCCGTGAAAGTATAAGTATAGCCCGGCGGCAATTCAGCTTGCAGCTTGGTTTCTAGATATTTAACGGCACTGTTTAAATCTTGGCCTTTACCAAGTTGGGCCATGAGTGTTCCAGAACGCATGCGGTTATAGTGTGAAAATTCTTTGGGTTCAGCGATGGGTATGAGCTCCATAAACGAACTAAGTGATACACGCTCTCCTAAAGCGTTGATAATTTCGATTTCATGCAAGTTGTCCGCCATTTCTTTGCCGGTCAGTAAGACGTCGTATCTTAGGCCATCTTTGAAAAATTCTAACGCTGTATTTTGGTCAAAGAGCGTTCTCATGGCAGTCGCCGCGTTAGAGATGGATACTTCGAGTAAAGCCATTTTTTGGTTGTCGATTTTAGCTCGAAACCCAGGGAAATCTAAGTGCAGCGTATGCGAAATATCTGTTAGCACGGAGTCTTTACTGAAAGATTTCTGGAGGTGCTCAAGTTCATCGTTGAGAGCTTCATAAGAGTGAATGCTTTGAATCGCAACAGAAACACCAGAACCCTGAACGTCTTCTTCTAAGCCTGGTAAATCGGTGTCCCAGTTCCATACAAAGGCCGTGATAGAGGGGATGTGCTTGATTTTTTCACGCAAAATATCGGCAATCTGAAGCGAAGATTTCTTGCGTTCGCTATAAGGCTTCAAGGGGAAACTAAAGCCAGTTCCCCAGCTGTTGTTTGCATAAAGCAGACGCTGAGCAATATCTGGCTCTTGTTTTGAGAGTGTGCTGATTTGATCGATATAAGGCATCAGAGTTTGCAAAGTCCCACCGGGCAAAGGCTCTATTTGAATTCCTACAAAGCCTCGATCTTCAATTGGCATGATGCGCTTAGGGACAACTTGATAGAGCACGACAGTGAGGGCAAGTATGATAAAAGCGCCGGCTAAAATCCAATTCCTGAATCCCTCTTCACTTGGTGGAGAGGGTGCCACGCTATGCGTGGTGTGAGAGGTCAAAATTTTCGAACACATGAGCGGCGTCAGCGTGAGTGCTACAAAACCTGACACCAATACAGCAGCAGCCAGTGTGACAGCAAACTCAACCAAAACTTGACCGACCAATCCGCCTGTTAAAGCAATGGGTGTAAACACAATCGCCAGAGTGAGTGTCATCGCAATAATTGAGAACGCAATCTCGCGGCTGCCTTTGATTGCTGCTTCTTTGGGGGATAAGCCTGACTCTAAATGCCTGTGAATATTTTCTAAGACAATAATGGCGTCATCAACAACTAAGCCCACAGCCAAGACTAAAGCTAAGAGCGAGAAGGTATTCAAGCTAAAGCCGCAGAGTTTTATAAACGCCAACGCTCCAATTAGCGAAATCGGAATCGTGATCATCGGAATCAGCGTTGATCTAAAATTGCGCAGAAACAAGAAAACAACCAACAAGACCAAGAAACAAGCTTCTAAAATGGTGAGTCCAAGACTTTTTAAAGAGCTTTGAATAAACTTAGCCCCGTCATGTTCAATCTGAAGCGTGACTTCTTTGGGTAGATTTGCGCGCAAAATCGGCAATAATTCTCTTGTTTGCTTAGAAATTTTTAAAGGATTTCCATCGCTGGCTTTGGTGAGCGCTAAGAAAACGGCATCGTGTGAGTTTACTTGATTTAAAACGGTGCTATCAGCATCTAGAGCAACACTGGCAATGTCTTTGAGAAGTACAACACTGTCTTCATTTTTTTTAACAATAATGTTTTCAAAATCGCTGGGGTCTTCGAGTTCTAACCTAAAAGTAATCGGGATTTCAGCTTGGAACTTTCCAGCAGATAGAGAAACTTGGTTCTTTCTCAGAGCATCGATGACTTTGTCAGGGCTTAAATTATGGCCAGCCATTTTGAGTCGATCGAGTTGGATTTTCATCACATACGGAACCCCATCGACTCTAACGCTGGAAACGCCCTGAATGCTTTGTAGCTGATTTTTTAAGTAGAGTTTTGCAAAGTGTGTGAGTTCTGTTGATTTGAGTGTCTTACTGGTGAGAGACATCCACAACAATGGATTTTGTTGTTTGCCTTCTTGTTCGACATAAGGCTCTTTGATGTCTTTTGGCCAAAGTGATTTAACTCTCGAGACGCGGTCCCGAACCTCGACAAGGGCATTTTCGATGACGATTCCTGACTTGAACGTCATCCAAGTCTCTAAATACCCATTGCCTATGCTGGAAACAACGGCGTCTACACCAGGAATGCCCGCGAGCTCATCTTCAAGATAAAAAGCAATATCGCTTTCCATGACTTGCATGCTGGCGCCTGGATATTGGACAGAGACTTTGATTTTTGGGACAGAAATTTCTGGATATTCTGAAAGATTCAAAGCTTGATAAGCTAAGAAGCCCAGTAATAGGACAAAGCAATTAATCGTGATGGCTAAAACAGGGCGTTTAATGAACAGGGTCGTCATGTTGGATTCTGCTTTGACCTCTTAAAATAACCACATCGCCGGTCTTAAGGCCTTCTAAAACAGCAATTTGCTTTTTGGCACGCTCACCCGTTTTGACAGGGGTTAAGACGGCTTTTTGATTGACGATTTTATAAACATAAGGAGAAGCATTTTTCAAAAATACTGCTTCGCTGGGGATGCTGACGATTTTTTGTTCGGATTGAAGTTCGAACAAAACAGGAACTTTGGCGCCGATTACACAAGCAGGGCATTTGTTAAGAGTTGCTTTAGCGTGAGCTGTATGGGTTTTAGGATCTAATCTGTTTTCAAAAGAGCTTAAGACAGCTTCGTTGTTTTGAACTTTAATTTTCTGGCCGATCTTGAGTTCGCTTAAGAGATTTTCGGGGACTGAGAAAGAAACGCTAAAAGAACTGGTGTCATAAACAGCGACAACAACGCTTCCTGAGGCAACATGACTGCCGACTTCAGCTTTAAATAGGCCGCATTGACCTTTGAAAGGTGCTTTGAACTCGGTGTTGGAAAGTTGGTGTTCAAGGTCGTGATAACTTTTTTGAGTGTCAGCCAATTCGTTTTGAGCATCTTCTAAGTCTTTGAGGCTTAAATCACCTTGTTTTTGAAGTTGGTCGATACGTTTGAGACGTTTTTTCTTATTGTATAATCTTACTTTGGTGTCACCCAGTGATTTTCGAAGGCTTGATTCGTTGTCGAGCGCAGCCAAAATTTGGTCTTTTTGAACGAGAGCGCCTTCTTTGACGAAAATATGAGTCAATATGCCAGAAGTCCCTGCCGTGAGAATGGCTTCCCGATGTGCTTTAAGCGTCCCAACCAATTGGATAGGTTGTTTAAAAGACGCTGCCTGGACTGTATAAGTTTCTACTTTTTTAGGTTCAGCTGCATTGAGCGAAAAACTGAGCAAGACAAACAAAAATCGCATCTAATTTCCTAGAAATTGCTTTAGCAAGTTTGTGAGTTCAACAGGGTCTGCTTTGCCCCCTGTGAGCTTCATGATTTGTCCCACAAAAAAACCGAATACTTGTTGTCTGCCTGCTTTATATTTTTCAACTTCAGCAGGATATTGCCCACAAACATCTTCAACCATTTTTTGAAGCGCGCCTGTGTCTCTCTGCATTTTTAGGCCTTTGGATTCAACAATCTCTGTTGGACTTGAGTCTAGGTTTTTGAGCAGTTCTTCATAGACTGTCTTCGCTATGGTGCCGGAGATAATCTTATCGTCGATGAGTTTGACAAGCTCTGCCAGCTGTTTAGCCGAGATCTGAATATTCAGCTGCATCTCATTGATGATCCAATTGGCAATGGTCTTGGCATTAGGGTGCAAAGCTACGGCTGCTTCAAAATAATCGGCGATGTCTTTTTCGACGGTGAGCACACCAGCGTCATAAGTGTTTAGGCCTAGTTGCTCTTGATAACGGCTAAGCTTTTGCAAAGGGAGTTCTGGTAAGTTTTTATGAATATGCTCAACTTGACCTGGTTTCAAATTAAGAGGCAATAAATCTGGATCTGGAAAATATCTGTAATCATGAGCTTCTTCTTTGCTTCGAAGCGATCTGGATTCTTTTCTGTTGGAGTCCCAGAGACGAGTTTCTTGGTTGATAGCTCTTCCAGCTTCAAGCTCTAGAACTTGTCGTCTAGATTCAAACTCTATCGCTTGGCCTAAAAATTTAATCGAGTTTAAGTTTTTAGTTTCTGTGCGAGTACCCAGTTTTTCAGCGCCGATTTTACGTACAGATACGTTGGCATCGGCTCTCATAGAGCCTTCTTGCATGTTGCCATCGCAGATTTCTAAATAAGTCACCAAAGCACGCAAGGCTCTGTAAGCCTCCATGGCTTCTTCAGCGGATCTTAAATCTGGGCGTGTGACAACTTCTAGAAGGGGGGTTCCGGCTCGGTTATAGTCAACAAAGCTCGAGTTACCGCCTTCAACATGGATATTTTTACCCGCATCTTCTTCAATGTGAATGCGTTCGATGCCAATGGTTTTGAGACCTTCTGAAGTGTGAAAACTGAGTTTTCCAGGGCCACAAATAGGTTGGTCAAACTGGCTTATTTGGTATCCCTTAGGTAAATCAGGATAAAAATAATGTTTTCTGGCAAAGACGCTGGTCTGGTTGATTTCGCAGCCTAGAGCGAGGCCAAGTCTGATCGCAAAGTCAACAGCTTTTTGATTCAAGACAGGCAGTACGCCGGGCAGGGCAATATCAACAGCGTCAACGTTCGTATTAGGCTCATCGCCATAGTTGTTTTTAGCGGACGAAAATAACTTGGTTTTGGTTAATAGTTGAACGTGGCACTCAAGACCGACTACGACTTCGTATTCCTTCATCAGAACGCTTTACGTCTTTTCAGGGGTCTTGGGAAGAGCCTCGATTATTTTTAGAACCTCTTCAAAGAATCTTATCTTTTGAAACAAATTCTGTCTTTCAGCTATTCTATCTTCACTTAAATTTGAACGTTTTGATTTAGCTGTTCCAAGTTTAAAGGCTGTATGGTTTATGAGATTCTTGAGATCTTGTCTGATTTCGAAAAAATCAAAATTAAAAATGCCTGCATTAATTTGCAAAGCAAACAGAAGAAGTAAAATTATGGATTTCATCGGCGGTCAACGGCTTCGATTTTTTATGTTTTCGTAACCACGTTCAACATCTTTTTGAAGATCTTGAAAAGAAGCGTTTGCTGCTTCGGGCAAAGCTAAGAGGATCAGATCACGATTCTCGATCATAAAGGCATGTTCACGCACAATGTGTCTGAGTCTGCGTTTAACAAGATTTCGGGTATGAGCTTTGCCAACGGTTTTAGCAACTGTAAAACCGATACGACCCAGATCGCGGACAGGTTTAGAGATCAACACGAGATGGGCGGTTTTGAAACGCTGTCCCACTCGTTGAAGACGTAAAAACTCATGGCGCTTTTTAAGGCGCCTAGTTGGTTTATTTTTGGTAGGCAGAAGGCACCAGGCGTTTGCGGCCTTTGGCTCGTCGTCGTCTCAGAATATCACGTCCGCCGGGGGTAGCCATGCGAGCGAGAAAACCGTGATCACGGAGCAACTTAATGCGGCTGGGCTGATAAGTACGTTTCATAAGACCGCTAAACTTGACCGTTTGGCGGGATTTGTCAAGAACCTGTCAGATGAAATAGATGCTGTGGGAGTGGAAGCATCGGGCAGCCTTCCAGATTACCAGGTTTTGAATTCTTGGTCAGTATGAGCCCATTGGGGTATTTTAAGATTTGTTTGAGATCTTTGGGTCTGGCACGCTCGGTCCATTTTATTTCAACAGGCCAGAATTTCTTCTGAGAGATATAGACAACATCTACTTCACCTTCTGCCTTAATATAATAAGTTGGAAAAAATCGACGATAATGACTGGCGACACAGGCTTCTACAAGATGACTTTTGTCGCTGGGCATCGGCCAATCTAACCAATTTCTGAGTGCATGGTAGATAAAAGGGTCTGAAAAATAGATTTTTTTAGGTTTTTTAGGGGCTGCAACTAATTTGTCTTCTATTAAAGCATGCTGAACAAAAACAACATCCATCATTTCGAGTGCTGCAATGTATTCAGAAACTGTTTTTGGGTGATCAATCGATAAATCTTGAGTTAACGCGTTCCAGCTAATCTGACTACCGTAACGTTTTGCAATGGCTCCTAGAATCTCAATTAGGAAATGTTCTTTTTTGCCTCTTTTGAGCATGTCTCCTCGGATCCAGTCTGAGTAAGTGTTGTAGGTGGACCTCTGGATACTTTGCTTAGAAGCGATGTCATTGATGGCAGTCAAAAAACCGCCGTGTTGTATGTAATTTTCGAATTCTTCGAAGAGTAAGCAGCTTTCAGGTTCTAAAAAACCTGGATTTTTAAGTAAGAAAACTTCTCTGAAAGACAGAGGGTATAGATGAAAATCACAAATATCAGCATGACCTCTGCGTCCAGGGAAACGCATTCTAGCTTCCTGAATCATAACTAAATCAGATCCCGTAAGCATTAAGATTGTATTTTCGAGTAAGCCGGCATCGGCTAGATATTTGATTCCTCGATCCCAATCTTTAATATAGGTGACTTCGTCAATAATCAAAAAACGTGTGTTTTGAAGTGGTTCTAGTAAACGCAGCAGAGAGTGTTGGTCATCAATGAGTTCGCCCGATAAGAAAGCAATCGATTCTGGAGCGATTCCCTGTTTTAAGAGTCTCAGCATCCACTGTTTCAGCAAAGTGGTCTTTCCAATCTGTCGACCTCCGCCTAGGGTGTAGATCCCAGGCTCTTCAGTCGGCAATTGAGCGAGCAATCCAGGCGTGTGAACATATTTCTGTGTTTTAAGGCGTCTGAGTTGTGGATCTCTATCTTTAAAAGATTCGATGCCTTCTAAATGGCTATTATGCGCCAAAAATCTCGGGTCCATAAGTTTGATCATTGCATAATGATTAAATTTAGTCAATCTAGAGTGATCAAACTCGGTTCTTTCAAATGCCACTCATCTAAGCGGCTTTTGGGAAAAAAAGCTTCGTAATGACTCTTAGGTAGGTTCTCTAAATAATTTTTGATGAGTTTTTTGCGGGCAGGGCAGGCAGAAAACCAGAGATTTAAGTTTGCGAATAGGCTTAAATCTGGTTTCTTGTTTTTAATAATCTGAGATTCAAAAGTATGAATCAAATTTTCGAAATGTTTAATTTCATGAGGCATGAGTTGCTTGTCTGCGAGATTATTTTTAAGGTGAGACATGATATCTAAATAATCTCTCAATAAAACAGGGAAAACCTGCGTTTTAGCTTGGAAATAAAAGCCTGATTTGGGGGTAAAAACCAGTGGGATGCCTGATTGGATATGGGGATAAGGGCTTTCTATGATGAGCCCCATATGAGGAAGCTTTATTTTTAGGTGTTGGATGAGTTTTCGAAACTGCTTTTCGCCGCCTAATTGAGGGTCGATCTGTTTGGGGTTATTCGGGTTCAAAATGCATTTTAGCCTCACATGTGAGACAGGGTGAGTGCTGAGCTGGTCAAACAAAGGTATAAGCGCTTCGAACATTCTGTTTGAAGAACCCCTTGATAAACCAGAAAATGCCCGCTAAAGAAAGCGAGTTGTGTGGCGGATGTAGCTCAATTGGTAGAGCATCAGGATGTGGCCCTGAGGGTCGAGGGTTCAATTCCCTTCATTCGCCCCATTTTTTAGCGTTCGTAGCTCAGCTGGATAGAGCACCGGATTTCGATTCCGGGGGTCAGGGGTTCGAATCCCTTCGAGCGCACCAATAAAATCAAGCACTTACGGACTTTTGACTTTGCTGTTTTCTGGTTAGTATGCCCATTGTATGCCCAATCTCCAAATTCTAGCTGGAAAAGATCATGTCTAGTTTTTCAGCGGCTTCTTTTTGCATGGATGGAAGAACATGACTGTAGGTATCTAAGGTGATGCTTATCTGGGCATGCCCTAATCTCTCTTGAACCACTTTAGGGTGAACCCCTTGGGATAATAGTAAGGTTGCGGCTGTATGGCGAAAATCATGAAAACGAATTATCGGTAAGCCGGAACTCTTTAGAAGAGGTAGGAAAGAGCGCTTTCTAAGATTACTTCGTCTTAAGGGTCCCCCATCTGAATCGCAGAATACCCACAGGCTGTTATTGTTTTCAGCAAACATTTTTTCCTGATGAGCCTTGAGAGCCGCTATAGCTGCCTTAGGTAACTCGATTTTTCGACGTCCTTTTGCTGTCTTTGGTTCACCAATCTCGATTTTTCCACGCAGTTCATAGACTGTTCTTTGGACCGAAAGTGAATTATTGTTCCAATCAATATCTGACCATTGCAATCCAAGAAGTTCACCTTGTCGAAGGCCCGTTGTGAAAGCCAGCATATACAAAGCAAATAATCGGTCTGGTTTGGCTATGTTCAAAAAATAATTTGTCTGTTCTGCATCCCAGCATTTCATTGTCTTTTTGGGAGCCAGGGGTCTTTTAATCATATCGCAAACATTTCGTTGGATGTAACCCCACCTGAAAGCTTGATCTAATGCTTTTCTCAGAACCGCATGAATAAATTGCCTGCTTCGTGGTGAGCATCCTTCGTCTTCTAGCTTTCGGTATAGATTCTGGATTTGGCCCGGTTGCAATTTGCTAATTTGAATACCGCCAATATGTGGAATAACATGGATGCGTAGTAGCCCCTCGTAGCGCACGTAGGTACTTTTGCGTATAACCAAGCGTGCGACATCTTCGAGCCAATGCTTCAAATAATCAATGAGACGCATTTGTTTGGGATCAGCCAAGGAACCAGAGGCTGCTGCGCTCTGTAGCTCCAATAATTTCTTTTGAATCTCCCCTTTGGTCTTACCATAAACAGCACGTCGTTTACGCATGCCGTTAGAATCATAACCGACGACGAGGCGAGCACACCAAAGTCCCTTGGATTCAAGAAAATGAATTGAGCCTTCACCTCTTCCGCGTCTTTTTGTCATAAAGCCCCCTAGTGAGCAGTCTGGAGCAACTTCCAGCCACCGAGCAAGCAATCTTGCGCCAGACGTTTCAATGCTTGCCTGGGGATTCGTCTAGAACCTCCGATTTTGGCATAATGTAACTCTCCTTTGTCCATCATTTGATAGAGAGTTGAACGAGATAAGCTGAGGAAGCGGGCTGCTTCTCTGACAGTAATTAATCCTTCGTTAACCATGCTTGTCTCACTCATTTTGCTTCTCCTTGTTGTAACTGTTTAAATGCCCATTGCCCGATGCCGACGGCATCATAGACATTGTGGCGCAAGTATTTTGGGATGACGTGTAGGCTTTCTGCCAAGACTCTTTTGCTGTTGGTATTGAGCTTGGAAATAATATTTTCCTGCATTACTATTTTCGAAGTTTGTCCTTTCCAGGTAGCTGCTTTAGGTAAAAAGCATTTTCCAGGATTCAAACTGGCCCACAGCAAACCGTTCATGACCGATACAGGAATCGCTTCTAACTCTTGTTGGCACGAGAATGGCATTTCGATGGCCAAAACAGCTGGGTTTTTGGAAAACCCCACACGCTCTTCCCAGATTTTCATAATCTTAGAGCGTAACTCGGCAATGGTGTGAGTTTGGCTCACTTCTGCAAAAGGCCGTACAATACCACACTCCAAAAGTGCGCCTGTTTTATCACTGAGCACAGCCCAGCCTGTGGCATGTAGTCCTGGATCGATGGCTAATATTTCTCGGTATGAATTAAATTCTCGTATCATGTATCTCCCCTTGTTGTTTGTTGCCAAGGGACCAACCGGCCCTGGGCGTTGTAAACGGCTTTCGCATTTTTAGACCAGCAACGCATGAGCTGGGGACTGGCCTGTACAGGCACGTCCGGCGTAAAGTGATTAAATTCTTGCACCATGATTTCTGCAAGCTGAGTCGCGGCTTCATGGCCTCGTTCTTCTGGAACCTCGAGCATGATTTCATCATGTAAAAAGTTCACGACCTGTGAGCCATAAAGCGCTGACTCTGGCTTGCTTTGGCAATGTTTTTGAACTTCGAACAAGGCTCGTTTGGCACCGTCAGCGGCCATGCCTTGAAAGAAAGAATTGCAAGCTGCAGTATAATTAACGTTGCCTCGGCGTCGTTTGCTCATGAGATGATTAATTGAAGCGGAGCCAGAAACACACAGACTCGATATAAACTGAAAATATTTTGTCATTTCAGGATAGCTATCCAGCCATTGGCGTCGCAAGGTTTGAGCTTGTTCTACGCTTAAATCAAAGCCGTAACTTTTGGCGTAAGCTCTAAAAGTATTAGGGCCCATCCCGCCAGGGAAACCAAAGTTAGCAGCTTTAGCCATCTGACGTGTTTCAGTAATTTTTACATCACCTGCTTTTTTACGATTAACAGCCTCTTCATAATCGATACGCAATAGTTTACTTGCAAAACCTAAATGCGGGTCAATGCCAGCGTTAAGTTGATTACCCAAAACGCTAAACCCAAAAAAGTGGAGGCAAACTTGAGCAAGCGTGTGCAGTTCAGCGGCCTCATAGTCTGCGGAAGCAAAAACAAATCCCCCCCTGGGAATGTAGCATTCACGGACACCCGGTTTTT
>JBAXMC010000025.1:0-16829 GCA_037134495.1 Myxococcaceae bacterium | reverse complement strand
GCATAATAAGAGATATTTACAAACAAAGCGTTTCATCTTAAGTCCTAGTGCCTGAGGTGTAAAAATGGCTGGTGTAAGTAAAATGACAATTATTGGGAACTTGGGCGCGGATCCAGAAGTTCGTTATTCTCAAGGTGGTATGGCTTTGTGTAATTTGCGTGTAGCGGTTACAAAACGCAAAAAAGAAGGCGAGAACTACGTTGATCACACAGAGTGGTTTACGCTGGTTTGTTTCGGAAAAACAGCTGAAAATGCTCAACGATTTTTGAAAAAAGGTCGTCAAGTGTTTGCTGAAGGTCGTTTTCAGGCTCGTAAATGGGCAGACAAAGACGGCAAAGAACGAGTTAGTTTAGAAGTGGTTGTGAACCAATTGCTCTTTTTGGGTAACGGTCGTGAAGAAGGTGCTATGGGTTCTTCTGCTCCGGGCTCTTTTCAGGCTCCGATGATGGATTTTGATCCTTCGAACGGTTACATGAACGAAGACGTCCCATTCTGAAGAAAAACCAACCTATTAAACCCAGGCCTATGAGGATTAACACTGTTTTCCCATAGGCTTGAGTTATTTGTAGCAAGTTTTCTAAGCTATCGCTAAATACGTATCCGAGTCCAATCAAAGTGCTGTTCCATAAGATAGCCGAGACTGTTCCCCAAATTAAAATAGGCTTGAATGGCATTTTGATGAGCCCAGTGCTCAGCATAAAAGCGCCACGTAAACCTGGTACAAAGCGATTGCCTATGATGAACCAAGTGCCCCAACGGGCATAACTTGTTTGAATGCGTTCTAAATATTCAGGCTTAATAAATCGCCGCAGACCCAAACCGTGATAACCCAGTCCCCAAGCTGCTGCGCAGCCTGAAACAGAACCAAGTGTGAGGACTAAGAATGTTAGTGGGAGGGGCAGAGCACCTTGAGCAACAAAAAAGCCCCCTGCAACTAAGAGTGTGTCTCCTGGAAACGGAGGGAAAACATATTCTATCCAAGCCGCAAAAAAGAGCAGCAACATCGAAATCCAAAGAGGAGAAGCTTCAACGAGATGAACTAAATGCATGAATGACATGATGCCATTTTTGCTGCAGCTTGTCTCGTTCTTCCTGAGACATCAAAGGTCTAAACACGGTTGATTGCTCTGAAAGTTTGGTCACAGCGTCTGTATTTTTGAAAACACCTGTTGCAAGGCCTGCCAAAACTAAGGCTCCGAGAGCTGTCGTGTCTAAGCAAGGTGAACGCAGACAAGCCACTTGAGACAAATCAGCTTGAAGCTGGATTAATAAGTCATTCGAAGCAGCACCCCCATCGATTTTAAGTGATTTAAGGGTCCCTGTGTCTTCTTTCATGGCAGCCAGCATGTCTTGGTTAAGCAAAGCAATGCCTTCTAAAGCGGCACGCGCAAAGTGTGCTCTGTTGGTATCTCTTGTGATGCCATAAAATAGACCTTTGGCTTCAGGTTTCCAGTAGGGCGCGCCAAGTCCAGAAAGAGCAGGAACGAAAACCAGTTCAGCACTGTTTCGAACTTGTTTGGCCAAACTTTCAATTTCGTTGGCGTCAGAGATTAACTTAAGGCCATCACGTAGCCATTGAATTGCAGCACCGGCAATAAAAGCTGAAGCTTCAAGACAATAAGTCGTTTTGTCTTTTGTTTTAAGAGCCACAGAGCTCAATAGCCCATGTTTCGAAAAAACAGGTTTTTCGCCCGTGTGCAACAAAATAAAGCATCCTGTACCGTAAGTTGCTTTGGCTTCACCTTTTGTATAACAGCCAAGTCCAAAGAGCGCTGCTTGTTGATCCCCAACCAAACTGGCGATGGGAATGCCATCAGGTAAAAAGTCTAGATTTTTTGTATGACCATAAATTTCAGAGCTGGTTTTGATTTCAGGTAAACAGCGTTTTGGGACGCCTAAAATATCGAGTAGTTCTTCGTCCCACTCACAGCTGTTTAAATTCATCATGAGTGTACGTGAAGCGTTGGTAGCATCGGTTGCGTGTATTGCGCCCGCTGTCATACGATAGAGCAACCAAGAGTCGACCGTTCCAAACAGAGAATTCTTGAGCTGAGGATATTGTTTGAATAACCAGGTGAGTTTGGTTCCAGAGAAATAGGGGTCCAATAACAAACCTGTTTTTTGACGAAAGAGTTCCTCGAAATTTCTGGACTTTAGCTCAGTACAAATATCTGTGCTGCGTCGACATTGCCAGACGATCAAATTATGCTGTAGAGCGCCTTTTGTGTCAAAAATAGCCGTTGTTTCACGTTGGTTGGCGATGCCGATTGCAGCGATCTGGTTTGGTTTAACAGAAGATTGCTCTAAGCATTGAACAACAGATTGTCTGACAGAATGCCAAACGTCATCGCCTTTGTGCTCAACCCAGCCTGGTTTTGGAAAAACCTGCGGGAATGGAATGTTGCATTTGCTGATGATTTTGAGATTTTCATCTGCAATCAGAGCTGTTGTTCCCGTCGTTCCTTGATCGATGCTTAAAACAAATTGCATGGGGACACACTTGTGGCATAAGCGTTAGAGAGGTTCAAGTCATGTCATATGCAGTTACGTTGATCCCTGGAGATGGAATTGGTGAAGAAATCACGCATGCGATGCGACAAGTTATCGATGCAAGTGGTGTAAAAATCGATTGGGATGTTCAAGCCGCCGGTCTTAAAGCCGTTCAAACTCTTGGCAGTGCTTTGCCTGAAGCGACACTTGCTAGTATTCGAAAAAATCAAGTGGCTCTAAAGGGTCCAACGACGACACCTGTCGGCACAGGGCATAAGAGTGCAAATGTTTTGCTGAGGCAATCTCTCGATTTATACGCTTCTGTTAGGCCTGTTAAAAGCATCCCTGGGATTAAAACGCGTTACGAAAATGTGGATTTGATTATTGTTCGAGAGAACACCGAAGGGCTTTATGTTGGCCAAGAAGTACAAGTCACTCCTGAGACAGTTATATCTCTCAAAATCGTGACAGAGAAAGCCAGTCGAAGAATCGCTGAATTTGCATTGGGACTTTGTGAAAAACAAAATCGCAAGCTGCTGACAGTGGGTCATAAAGCTAATATTATTAAACTCGGTGATGGTTTGTTTCTACGCATGGCTTGTGAACAAGCTCAAAAACACGCTCAGATCACGACAAATGATTGCATTGTCGATGCACTTTGCATGAAGCTGGTGATGACTCCAGAGCGATTTGACGTATTGCTTTTAGAAAATCTTTACGGTGATATTTTGTCTGATTTGTGTGCAGGCTTAGTGGGTGGGCTTGGTTTAGTCCCCGGAGCAAACTTGGGAGACAAAGAAGCTGTATTCGAAGCTGTTCATGGGTCAGCTCCTGATATTGCAGGTCAGAATAAAGCCAATCCGACTGCGTTGATTAAAAGTGCAGCTATGATGCTGGATTATCTGGGTGAAAAATCTGCGGCACTTAATGTAGACGCTGCTGTTAATAAGGCTTTGACTCATGCAGAATTTAGAACAGGTGATTTAGGTGGAACTGTGAGTACAGCAGTTTTTACGCAGGCTGTGATTAAAATGCTTGCATAAGAAGCTGAGCTAATTGTTTTGGGATATTCGCAGGTGTTTCCAATGCTTGTTCAAAAGAAATCTTGAGTTGTGCTGGAAGACCTTCTAGGGCGCTTTTAATTTCAACAGGCATCTCGGGTTCTGGACTGCCTGGACTGTGATTAGCAATGATTTGTGCGATGGCATTAGGATTTATTTCAGGCAGAGCTCTTTCGAATATTGCTCTTAGAAGATAACGACGAGCTATGTTTTTTTGAGCAGGGAGTATGAAATCGACCAATTTATTAAGCGCTTCGTCTCGAGTTGTTTGATTTGTTATCGGAGTGTTTTTTAAAATTTCGGCCGATTTTAGCAAGCGGGCTTTAGAAAATAAACCTTGTTTTTGTTTTTGTTCAAACTCATATTGAATATTCAAAATTGCTTGTTCAGTAGAACTTCGACGAGTATCTTTTAAATGCGCGCGATGAACGAGGCCGGGCGTTTCTATGAATTGCATAGTTGGCTGTGCAGTTCTCAGAAATGGTGGCATTAGAAAATTAACCATTGCTGTATCAGAACCTGTAGATTCCAAAATAAACCTGAAACTGAGAGGCAGCTTTTTATATTGGGAGGTCAAAACATAGGCGGCGAAAGTGTAAACAAGAGGATCTAGATCTAGAGGTTCTAAAAGAGCGGCGATGCCTGGGGGCACGAAAATGTCTTTTAGTTCTTGTATCCCTACTTTCGTTTTTAACCAGTTTTGTTCTTCCTCTGTCAAAGTCCCAGAAGTATTTTTATTCAGTCGCTCGAGTAATAAATTAGCGCCTTGAGATTTGCTTTGATTATGAAGCTCAATCTCGCCAAACGCAGTTGGATCTGAAAGAGATTTACGTGCTTTTGGAGAAGTTGGAGTATTTTTCTCGGATTTTGGAGCGTCGATAGCAATCCATTCAAGAGCAGATTTCAGGCCTGCAAGTGCAACTTTTTCAGGACTAACTCTTTCTGAAAGTTCAACATTTTGTTCATCGTGAGGCTTAAATGTTTGAACCAACAGTTCAGGGTCAATGGTTGCCTTTTTAGGGTCTTCAGGGATCATTCTTCTTAATGCTCGTCTAAACAGAAATTTTTTGAAAAAACCTAACTCTGTTTTTTGAACAATGGCCTCAATGCCTTTGGTTCGGCTGGTCTCATATTCTTTAGGTGGAGTCTCTCTTAAATTTTTTATTTCTTCAGGAGAACTCTTTGTCAGAACTTCATGAAATATACTGAGTCCTTTTTGCTCTGAAACTTGAGACGCGATGTCAAGGACATCGGTTGAGAATAAAGCTTGTCGATTAGGTGCAGGTCTATTGGACGCTTTTTGAGGCACAGTTCTATCTGTCCCAAGACTAGGTTCTATTTCCATGCGCACACATAGAGTATGACATAAAACAGAGTTCTGGATGGTTAGAATTTCGTTATGCTCGAAGCAACTCAGACCCAAGCTATTTTTGCGAAACCGGCCTTGTTATTGGATGGGGTGCGGCATGAGCTCCCAACGGGTTTATTTCGGATCGGCAGGGATCCACAGAATCACTTGGTTCTGGAAGACTCTGGTCTTAG
This sequence comes from Myxococcaceae bacterium, assembly GCA_037134495.1. Taxonomy (GTDB): domain Bacteria; phylum Myxococcota; class UBA727; order UBA727; family JABDBI01; genus AER2-1. The sequence continues at coordinate 11,736 of JBAXMC010000025.1, read as the reverse complement.
CCGAACCCATTTTGTGATAGATGTCTATGCTCATCAGGCCCAGCTGATCGATGTAGGATCTGCCAATGGGACTTACGTCAATAAAAAGCGTGTTCACAGTACCTGGCTTAAAGATGGTGACCGGATTCGAGTGGGTGATCATATTTTGGTGTTTCAAGCACCTGCTTTTGTTATGACACCGGCTGCTTTGGATGAAGCAGAACAGACTCATACACTCGATGCCGCAAAGAACTTTCATTTTTCTTGGCTTCCACTGTTGGCCCTTTTAGTGGCATCCGCGAGCTTATTTATGCAGCTGGTGAACAGAGAACGTCAGATGGGGCAAGATCTGGTACTCAAGCGGATGTGGGCAGAATTAGCAAAACCTGTCGTTGAAGTCGCTTCGAATGGTATTTTAGAGCCAGAAAAACCTGAGAAAAAATGGCAAAAAGCGCTCCTGGATTTCAAATCAGGTAGTGAAGATGAAGCTTGTGAGAATATCAAAGCCCTGATTCCGGAGCTGCATCCGCAAGATTTGCTTAAAGCCAAAGCGAAATCTTTTTTTGAACGAAAATGTGTTTTATAACGCTAATTCTTGAATTTTTTTAGCCACTTTTTTGGCATCTGAAACAGGGTCCACATCTTTTTCTATGTGGCGTATAATTAGATTGGAGTCGAGGATAAACGTGTATCGACGTGCCATGTTTATAATAGGATATTTAGCTCCGTAGGCTTTTGATACTTTTCCATCTTCGTCGCTTAGAAGTTTAAAATTAAGCTGATGTTTATCTTGGAATTTTTTAATTTCTGATACGCTGCTTGTACTGATACCGTAGATAACAGCATTTTCATTCTCAATGACTTTAAGGCTATCTCGAAATGCACAAGCTTGTTTTGTGCAACCAGGTGTATTTGCTTTCGGATAGAAGAACAGCACTATCCAAGTTTTATTTTTATTTGGGGCCAGAGTAAAAGATTGAGAATCTTGATCTTTCAAGGTGAATACTGGAGCTGTGTCTCCAAATCCAAGAGCAAGAAGGCTTGTCGAAAAGCTAAAAATTGTCGCGATTAAATTCTTTTTCATCGCTTGCAAGATAGACCAAACTCAATTTTAAATCTATGAACTTAGATGATGGAGTCAATGGAATTTTTTCGAAACATTATTTCAAAAATCGCGTTCTTCTGGCGGCGCGCGTTTCATGGCATGTTCCAGCTTTTCTGCCGACTCATTCCTCAAGCACGTTGACCATCGTGATGCCTTCTTCTTTAAAACCAAGCTGGGTAACTTTGATTTGCTTGCCGTTGACGGTGCTTTCTTTTTCTTTGCGCATGTGTTCAGGATAACGGGCCAACGGTGGAGTTGAGGCTGTTTTAATTACGAGGTAGGTTTAAATTATACCTGTACGATTCAAAATAAAATTTTTTCTAGTTGGGACACTCATGTTTCTAGCGTTTACAGCGAGTAGCTCTTTTGCAATGACACAAATGGAAGCTGATGATCTTTTATATGAAGCATGTATCAGAAAAGATACAGAAATGGCTCGGACGGTCATAGCCAACCATGCTGATATCAATTTTCTACGTGCAGAAGAAATCAGACCAGGACTAGCCTATCGTGGAGTCACCCCACTCATGTTTGCATTAAGAGTACAGCGGCATGTAGATACAGGTGAGCTTTTTATAGCGCCACGAGCACTGATAAGGTTTCTTGTTGAAGAAGCTGGAGCTAACGTAAACGTTGCAGATCATACAGGAAGGACAGCTCTTGTAATAGCTCGTCAGGAAGCGGCCCAATTCCCACAACAGAGAGAGTATTTTAATGAAATTTTCGAAATACTTTTGACTGCACAAGGAGAGAATGCTGACCGAGTAGCTCACGCGGTCTTTATGAACAGATTTCCGGCGGCCCAACAAAGAGTGACCGAAGGCGAGCAGGCATGCCACAGGCTTCCAAATCTTTTAAGGAGAGTACAGGAACAACGTAGACTCAACAACAGAATGCCAGCTATTCTGGAAGAACTTGGAAGACTGAGATAACAGAGCCCAGTTTTTGTTGATGGATTGTTAAGGGATCAGGGTCTCCGTTTGGCAGCTACTGGAGAAGTTACTCGCCTGGGTTCTGAGCGTCCAACAGAGCGAACTCCTTATCAGGCCACTGCTGTTCGACTCCAAGATACGCAGCAGCCCATACAGTCTGCACCGCCTACGCAAGCAACACGCGCACTGCTGGGTGCGATTAATTTTGGAAATTTTGAAGAGGTTGATCGTGCGATAGATCATGGAGCTGATGTGAATTTCGTTGGAGAGATTGTCGCTCAAACACCTTTGATGCTGGCAGCTAGAGCGCGTCAAGCGGAACAAACACCGGCCGCGACAACCCAACCTCGAAACACAACAACTCATGTTGTTACACCTCCACAAACCGCAAATGACACTGTAGTTCAAGATGCTCAACAACAAATACGCGCTTTGTTTGCGGTAGGAGTTTTGCCGCCACATGAAGTAGGCCATAATCTAGGTCTAACGCGAACAGTAGCAAAAAATCCATCAGGCACATCATCTGCGACTAAATAAAAGAAACAAATTTGATTTTCTCTCGATACACATTTTGGAGAAAATCGAATGCTTCGTATTAATACTGGGACACAAACCACTCTTTCTGCTGCGTCCGCCACGACAAATCTAGTTTCTGTTCCAAGTTTTGCGCCAGATATCGATCAATTTGAACAATCCAAAATAGACTGTGTATCCCTGTCACCAAAACTACCGGCTCGACCGGCTTTGGCTCTTGATTGGTACCCGACCATTGTAAGACAAAATGCGCCGAGCGCAAATCCATTTTCAAAGGGAGATGTCTGCAATAAGTATGATCGAGCCCTTGGAGTTAAATCGGAAGGGTATGAGTTAGAAAGCCATCGCAGCTTGGGCATTAGTTGGTCAGGCCACTGCGATATGGCTCTTCGAAGAATTAAATTCGATTGGGAACCAGAACCAAGTCCTTACCGCTTCATCGATTTTAAATTAGCTACTGCATGTAAAACTGGAAATTTGGAAGCTGCCAAAGAAGCCATACTCAACGGCGCGGATGTTAATCATGTAACTGAAGATAGTCTGAGACCACTGATAATAGCAGCTGGTACATGCGGAGAAACTCCACCTTCAAAAGACATCGTACTTTTACTCCTCTCGAAAGGAGCCAGAATCGAGGACAATCCGAATATCATATTAAATTTAAGGCTCATAAATGTTCAATCCCCTCAGTTTAAAGTTGAACGTGAAGAGATTATTCGGATTTTGTCAGGGCATTAGATGAGTATCAAAGGAGATTTGATGACAAAAAGAAATTATTCCCATTGATCGCTCTTATTTTTACAACGCAGCTATATCTGCAACCGAATAAACATCAAAACTTATTGGTTTCGTGGGAATGTTAAGCAAACAAGTTTGGATTCTATTGCTCTCACTGATTGTTAGCACAAACGCTTTTTGTGGTCCAGATGATGGTGACGATGATGAGTTAGAACAATGCCAGGTTTGTTTGGAAAGCGAAAATTTACGTCAGGTTTGTGAATGTTTGCACAATATTTGCATGAACTGCCTTCAAGGATTAGTAACCCATTCCCCGCCAGATAAAACACAAATCCCATGCCCAAATTGTAGAAGAAATTGGGTAATCGCTGAGCTGATAGATCTTTTCCAACTTCAACGCCCAGTTTTAGAGAGCCCACAAGCAGAAGAGCCTAATCAAGAGGAAATAACTTATGAAGATTATTTGCGTTACGCGGAACCGCATAACTTGCAGCAAACAGTTATAGATTTAGGTGAGTATAGAGTTGTATGGAATCACCCAGATGTTCTGACTGAAGAACAATTTAATAGGCTACCTATAGAGGACAGAGAACTCATGAGGTCACTGCGCCCCCAATCTATTAACGAAGAAAGGGCCAGAATTGCCGCCGCAGGAGAGGCTGCCACAGTTGCCGGAAGAACGGCGGGGGCAGCGATGGGAGCTTTAGGTCATAGAGCCCAAACCACAAACAATACTGCAGCAGAAGCAGCCAGAGCCCAGCCGCAAACTCAACCAACCCGAAACGACACTAGACCTAGAGTTCTAGACATTGACAGTCATGGAGAAAATAGAGGAATGATTTGGACTCCATTTAGATTTCCTGAAAGTTCGACACACTAGCTCACAAACCCCTCTGAACTCGCAACTCTGCTTGCCGGCCGTAGCTTCAGCGTAGGTAGGAGCTTTCACTCGACATCGCCTAACTTTTTACCCAGGCTCGTCTTTGGCATGCCAGCGATGCCTAAAATACTGGGAAGTGCGAACTGGACAACTGTTTTGATGAGATGACTTGGCATTGATTTAGTTTAACGAGTCAGCGGTCCAAAAATCTCAGTGTCAATCACCGTCTCACTACTAAAACTCCGGCTTCAAAAATATTATCTGTGCTCAAAAGCATACCTCGATGGCCTCATAGAAGCCCTTGAGAAGAAAGCTTTATTCAATCTCCGTTGTAGCTGAATCTTCACTCAGCGTGAAGTCAATGTCTGAAAGGTGTCTTGATGGAGAGCTTCTTGCCCCTAAAATTCCAGACTCATTCTTTGATTTTCTGATGCTATCATATTGTTTGGCTTTCTGATTTAATTTGGTTACTTTGGTCGCCAGCATCCTCTTAACGACTTCAAGATCAGAGCCCTGCAAAAACTCTAATTCAATTTGTATTCTTTGGAACTCAGCTAGTTTTTTATAAGCCTCTTGTGGACTCATTCTATCTGAATCAAGCGCTAAGAGTTTATTGGCATCTATCATGATAGTATTTTGATCGCGAGGAGCGCGCGGACTCTGTGATTCTTCATCATCTGATACATCACTCTGCCCATAAGCATCCCAAAAGCTTGGGCCAATGCTTGCTAACGTAGGTGTTCCAGTGGTCATCGATAAAAGTTTAGTTTGGAGCTGCTCAAGCAAAGCAGTCAATTCTTGATGCATAACATCGTTTTTTTTCCGATGATCAGGGCCTTTCAAAGCGTAAATATTCAAGTCATATTGTGCAATTTTGATATGTTTTTCAAGAAACTCTTGTGAAGCACTGTCGGCCACACTTGCAGCTTCACGAATGGTTTTTAATAATTGTTCTGCTGAGCAATTGGCTCCCTCAGGAGCTTTTGCTTTGACGATCCTTTCGAGTTGCCCAAGCAGCTGACTTCTCTCATCTGTTTTCAAAAAACGCTGAAGCCAATTCCCTTTATTTTCATGGGTACTCTTTATAATTTCAGTGCGAAGCTGTCTAATATAACCAGGTTCAATGGCTGCTTGTTCTTCCTGTATTTTGTCTAGCTTGATCTTTAAAGGTTCAGGTTCAATTTGATATTTATCTTGCACTGGAGGCTGTTCTTGAATGATTTTCATTTCGAATTCTTGTTTCGAAAAAGAAGATGGCCTTAAAAATGGATTAGGAGCATCTTTAACCGAATAATTTTTATCCATATTAACATTGTAAATTTTAATGATTAAAAAGTCAACAAATCAGCGGTGCGAATTCGGCTCTCAGGGGCCAATTGTTCCAAAGCCAATCCAGGAAATCTCAGAAGGGCAGGTGTCTACCGAAGGCACATCCACAGAAAATGTGCCTGGTATCACAAGTCTCAGCATCAATCAAAATACTCTTATATCGACTTCTAAACAGAGGACCATCGCGTCTTTCTGAACGATTGAATTGCTTGGTATAACGCCCATTTTCGCCGCATAGGCTACCTACAAAGCCCTCAAAGCCAAGTTGCTGAATTTGGCCAAATTCCGTGTTTCCTGTGAGAGAAAGCAGATGCTGTTTATCGCCATTGCATAACAAGTTTTTAGATTCGCCGTTCAAAAAAACAACGTGAAATGGAGAGACTTGATAGTTTTTCGCGATGTTCCACTTGAGTGCCTCACAGGTTTCTTGAGAAATTTCTTGTCCCTGTGGAAGGTCTTGGAATTTCATCAGAGCTGCCTGATCCCATAGAACCCGAGCTTTTTGAAGAAGAGGATCAAACGAAGCGCGGAGTTCAGATGGATTTGGTTTGTTAGCGATTGATGTTGAGGTGCAAACCACAAAAAGCACAGAAACACAGAACTTTGAAAATTTCATAATACTTTATACCTTTCTACGTAATGTGTTGGTCAAGAATTTGTTTCTCTCGATTTACCTGAGATGCCTTTTCGAAAAAGCTCTGCCGGAGCCAGATTGCAAGTAGGCTTGAAGTCTCCAAGGCTTATATTTTGACGTGTGAGTACATCCAAAAGCGTTATGAGCCTTAAATCGCTGCTTAAGATCGGTTGTATACCCGGTGTAAACCTGATCAGGATGTTCTTCTGATTCAATCACGTAAACATAATGCATGGAGGGTATTTCGGGAAGATTGGGAATTTGGCGGTTGACATAGTTTCCCCCGCCTCCGCTAAAGCTACGGCGGACAGCGTCGCTCTTACGAGCTATGGCTGGTGCACCCGACATGATTCGAACATGTGACCCCCAGATTCGTAGTCTGATGCTCTATCCAGCTGAGCTACGGGTGCAAGAAGCCCTCTTTCTAAGCTTATGTAGCTAACTTGTCAACGGCTGCTCATCGTTTTTTGACCAGAATAAGCATGGCTGGCTGTAAATCCATGAGGGATATTGCTAGGGTCCAGAGCCAGCTCTGCTTTTTCTCGTGTAACTAACAAGTTTCTATTTTTCAACACTTTGTGTTCATAGGCTAATCTTTGGAGCCATAACTCTTTTTGACTTAAAATTTTCAAAGCATCTAAAGCCTGAGTTGTCTTAAAAGCCTGCCACTGAGTTTTGACTTCTTGGATCATCTCTAATCTGGATTGAATATCTCTAGGATCCATGGTTACCAGAAGTGATTCTAAGATCTGTTTCTGCCTAAGTCTTAAATTAAGTATTTTTAGATTGTTAATATGCGTTTTTATGCGAGGATCTTGAATTGAGATTTGGCTGTAAGCCGTGATTTGATTCTGGATCTCTTCAAAGATTTCTCGTGGAAGCTTAGGCTTTAGAAAAAACTTGGTTAATAAACTGGCTTTGCCTTCTAGAAAGTCAACTTGTTTAGTGAGTTGTTCAAGCGAACTTTGACTTATCGCGGAACCAGGTACGTGGACAAAATCATCAATGATTTCTTCTGCTGTCTGTTTTAAAACAAATTTATATTGCGTATCACGAACCAAAGATTCTGTTGTTGTTGCTATCGCTTTAAGCATATGTCTGTGATATCTCGCTCCCGGCAATAAAGGAGCTTGTATGAGTAAATTTTTTTTGATCATGTTGCTTGTTCTCGGATCTTTCTCGCCTGTTCATGCAGATAGAGCTGATTTAGTGTATCATTTTACACTGAGCTCTTTATTAGGAGCTTCTATTACTCTTGTGCCTGCTCTGATATGGGTCGAATTCGTGAAAAGAGATAATCTGATGAGTGCGTTGTTTGAACAAGCTGCTGCAGAACAAGATTTTGAAAACCAAACTCAGTATTTAGGGCAGATAAAAAACGATACCATCGAAGCGAATCTAACTTATAATAGTCTTCCTTGTTCAGAAAATGCTTGGGGAAATTTCAAGAATGCTTCTATAAATCTATGCACTTTTGATCCAGCACCGACAGATCCTGTTGCTTCTATTCAAAATTATTTTAATTTTTACTTTATTAACGGCTCTAATTCATTTCAGAATATAACGTCAACAAGAATGAAATATAACCAGGCCTGTTCACGTAGTTGCTGGGGGCCTATCTATGCCGAACGTCATTTTGAAACACTGATTATTCAACAGTGCAGTGGTCAATGTCTTTGTAAAAAAAATTGCCATTCTGTTTTCTATGATTTTACGGATGAATATGTGTTTTTGAAAGAGGGAGCCTTGCTTCGTGGAAATTCAAAAATTTCAACTTTCTGTCCTCGTTTGAACGCTGTTCTAAATATCTCCTATGTGGATGTCATGCGTAGTACGCAAGATGAAAATCAAACAGAAACAGAAACGTTTGTTCGTCACATAGAAGATTGGACAACAGGTTTAGATTTCTATTTTGAAACTCCTTTTGGAACACGTCACGATTTATGGGTGCTGGATCGTTCTCAAAGCGAGAAAGAACAAGCAAATCAAATCTTGAATCATTTATCTAACCTGTGTCACGATACAAAATCAGACATGGAAAATGTTACCCAAGCTGATTATAATTATTTAGACAGTAAACTATCAAAAGAAATTGCTGATCTCCAACAACTAGAGCTGAATCAGACTGAACTTATTAATCAAACCACTGGTTTCTTGAAATCAAAACTGGAGATAGTTAGGCAGGCACAAGAGAATTATGACTTAGCCCAAAAACAGGTGTATCCAATTGCTTTTGTAGCCGCTCCAATCTTTACAGGTCTGATAGCAGTGGCTATCCACCAGTGGAACATACGAAATCAAGATGCTGTAAGAAGATTTTGAAGATGTTCTAAAAAGCCTTCTCCTAAAGCAACGCTACCATTCAATCCGCCTGATTCACCCAGGATGAAAATCTGTGAGTTCGGAATACCAACTTCTTGGTAAGCATAGACATCTGTCTCGGTATTGCCGTAAGCCCGTTCTAAAACAAGACCTAAACTCTTGAGGTATGTCAAATAAGTTGCCTTGAATTCACCCACGCTTGATTCGACAGGCACGATATCTGAAAGCGACTGTCCGACGATCAAAGATCCTTCTGCAAACTGGTTTTCCAGTAATAATTTCTGAGTCCAGTGTGTGAGAAAATAGTGTCTTCCAGAAAGATAGACAATTTCTTTGTTTAAGTTTTTAATTGCATGTGTGATTTCTGGGGCGCCTTTTCGTGGATTTGAGTTTAAATCTGAATAGGTAAGGGTCCCGTCGAAATCAAAAATAGCCAGCTGGGTTCCTTGCTCGAAAATTCGAAGTACAAAGCTGTTTTGGGTATTATCGCCCACTACACGCATTAAAACTCTGTAGGCTCCCGCCTTTGGCAACTGATTGCTGAGGAGTGTGGGACTAATGCGTCCGTCAGAATCTGTTTTGAAAGTTCCTAAAGAAGTTAATTTATCCCCACAGGTATCGATCCAAACTTCGACGTCTTCATCTTCAAGGTCTTTTCCAATGGGCCCATAAGAGAATTTTGCGTTGATATTAGCATCATGTTTTTCAACCGTGATCACATCAGAAGCGCTGTGGTGTGATTTAAACCAACTAAAAGCAATGTTTCTGGAGTGTCTAAAGCTTGCATTCGAAGCGTTTTTATCTAATTCAAGCTGATTGCAGACAGCGAGACTAAAGCCAGAGATGAAAAAACTGAAGCATAAAGTTTTGAAGTTCATGACTGTTAGGTAGCGCCAAGCAGATAATTTTGGTTGAAAAAATCAATAAAGCGCAGGCAATAATCAGAAAACCTTGACGCGGTTGATGACGTTGTAAAAGTTCATGTCGTATGGGTTTGGCAAACATAAAGACACCTAATCTGACAATAGGGATCATTGAAACAACAATAGCAATTATAACGAGCGGTAAGACCCAATAGGCCTCAGTATGAACGGCTTTTTGGGCGAGTTCTCCGTAAAGCCAAAATCCTAAGCTTGGCGGAATGCCCGCAAAAGAACTTAAAATAAAAAGCCAAGAAACACTCACAAAAGGGTGCTTTCGTCCTGCGCCCGAAAAATCTTCCCAATTTTTATCGCTATTTTGACGATGCTTCCAAAATCGGATGCCTGTTAGTGCTCCTGGAATTGCGATGACCGCATGAAAATAAAAAACAGGTAGCACTGGAATTTTAAACAAAACGAGCAACAGCAGTAAGCCGCTTTGGGTCATCAGCAAATAAGCCAGCATACGACTGATACGTTTTTGGTCTAAACCTAAGATAGGAGGAATGAGCAGCGAAGCTCCTGCAAAAAACGCAAGAATCTTGAAGAGTTTAGGGTCTAAATTAGACTCAGCAAGGATACTCATGAACCTACCGCCACTGACAAGAACGGTTCCTAAGAATAAAACAGACGAAAAAGAAGGGGCTGCATCTAAAATATCAACATGAGTCGATAAAAATGGAACACTGCCAATCCATAAGAGAGCCGCTATCCAGATAAAAGAGAGAGCGAGCTTGGCTTGTGGCTGAGCAGCGATAATTGAGAGTTCTGTTGTACCGACACTTTGAAGCGATAAAGCAATACCTGCAGACAGAAAACAAAAATAAAAGAGTGAACTAAATAAAATTTTAAACTTGATTTCAGAGGCCAAACGGCGATTTTTCTTGAAGTAAAGAAGTCCGACAAAAGTCATATTCAAAAAAGCACTCAGGATTGTAAAATCAACTAAGTTGGTTGTTTTGCATAGTAAGATTAAAAGAGGGTAGGCTGCGAGTATGAGAACATAGGCATGTTGTTTCTGAGAGATGCTCAAAATCAAACACATCAAGATTAACAGGGTGCAAATAGGAATGATCATGGGTGATAAACCAGCAGGAAGAGAGTGATAACCCCAAAAGCGATGTTGAAAAATCGAATTTTAGAAGAATCGATCCAGTAAAGCCAAATCGCCGTATTAACCAAAGCGACTAAACCGAGTAAAACACCATTTAATTGGGTCTGTACAGCATAAGGACCCAAAATAAGACGAGCACACAAAGCTGTCTGAGTCATAAAAAGATAAATGGCTTTTTGACGTCTGCTTTTTTCAAGTAAAAAGAGAAGACCTGCAAAAAAAGAACTCCCGACGGTTATAAAATCTAAGAATTCAAAATTGGGACAGACAACAGGGATGCGGGTGAGCAACATAAAACCAATAGGGACTGTAGTGCCTAAAATGAACAGCATGACTTCTGTTGGGCAATTGACAAAAAGACTTCGCGCATAAGGAGCAGCTAGCGGGAAGAGTATTCGAGCAAGCCCTGGTAGAATCAAAATCCAATAGGTCCAGGAATAGGGCAAAAGCAGTGAAAAATAGGCCGACATATCTATGATAATAAAAAATAAAAGCGTTTCATAAGTAGAACTGCCTTTATAGAGCCCGCCTGTTTGAGAAACGACAAACATTAAAAAAGCAATGTGCAGGTAGGCTAACGTGATCAAAATACCCAGATGGCTAACAAATAATGCCTTGGCAATCATGGGGATAAAAAGGGTTAATTCAGTTTTCAACATAGTAATAGATAAATGCCCAAAGTGTAATTCCCACAAATGCAATGCTACGCTGCAAACCTCCCCACACAAGAGGTCTCAAGAAGATGCGTATCATGCTGAAGAGAATGGATGGCAGCATGAACCAAAAAAAGTAAATCCATGTCATGGTTAGCCTCTTAGTTCCCGTATTTCATCAATATGTAAAGTTCCTCGATTACGCCAAACAAAGATTACCAACACACCATAGAGTAGCATTTGAAGGCTAAACACGATGCTTAAGATGAGCGCAATTTGAGTCGCAGATAAAAGATAGAGCCACAATAAGATACCTAAGAAGATGAGCAAAAACGAAAATCCAAGAGCGATTAGATTTCGTCGCATGAGCAGACCCATGAAGCCCAATAAAATTAATCCGATTTCAAGAAGCATGACGTCTCGTAAAAAGTAAAATGATCCCAAAAACTAAGACAGCTCCTGGAGCGATTAAAGAAGTAGCCAATTCTAAATCAAGAGGTGCTAAATTGATTGCGCTGGGTTTTGAGATCAAATGACTCAAAGTCCAGGTGCAATAGCCGAGTAGCAAAACATAGAAAACTTTGCTGATTTCAAAA
>JBAXMC010000024.1:0-16877 GCA_037134495.1 Myxococcaceae bacterium | reverse complement strand
TTTTGATGTGTTGCTTTATGTCTGGGATGGATTTTGATTTTGCTTGTACGTAACCTTGAGCCCCTAATTCTTTTGCATAAGTTGGGTTCAAGGATAGCTTCTGCATTTGTTCAGAAAGACTTAAATAATTTCGATTAGGCGATATCTGTATCTAATTCGCTACAACCAGAGAAAAAACCTGAGAAACAAGATTCCGCACACTTTCTATTTTCTTGACCATCGCAAAGAGCCCAAGGTTCTTTTGAATTGCGTTGAAGAAACTGGCCTCGTGGGCACATCAACCAGTAGTCATGAAGCGTAAAAACAATGGGGATATTTCTTTTATGGATCAAAGCTACTAGACCTGTGGAAAGGTGATTCAAGTGACCAATGTGGACAACATCCGGATTGAGCCCATCTAGCAGTTGCTCAAAAATTCGGTCGAGCACATCGTGCTGATAACGCTGTAACAACCGAAGTTTCGGCATATTCGCGACATGTAATGTTACTTTAGAATTAAGATTGTCCTGTTCAACATGAATTTCATAGTCTGATTTAAAAACATTTTCTTGTCGAGTAAACACATGAACTTCGTGTCTCTCTGATAATCCATGGCAAAGCTGCTGGCTATAAACCTCGGAACCTGCGTTGTAGCTCATGGGATAGCCATGGATCACCTTCAAGACGATCATACAAAGGCTTCTCGAAACAGGGTTGTCAATTTCCTGACACCTTCGTTAATATTGACCCTAGGTTTCCAGTCTAGATATTTTTGAGTTTCAGAGGAGTCGCCATAAAATCTAGGAACATCGTAGCTTCTTGGAGGCGTTTCAATAATTTGAGACTCCTTCTTGCCGGCGTTATTTGCCAACTTAGCGAGTTTACTCAAAGATGTTTGCTTGCCTGTTGTAAGATGAAATGCAGGTAAATTAACGGCTTCATTAATCATCTTTTTTATAATTTTTATGGTGCCTTCAACAGTATCATCTATGTGAGTAAAATCAAACGTGTTTTCTGAGCCTTCAACCTTAATTGGTTTACCTAAAGCTGCCGCTTTACAAAAAGCAGGTACGACTCGATCATGGTGATCGTTCAAAGACCCATAAACATTTGAATATCTTACAATTGCAGTTTTAAGACCGTTAGAACGCGCTTCAAGAACAGCTTTCTCAGCATCGACTTTTGACTCACCATAAATATTGACTGGATTATAAGATGTGGTCTCAACAGCCGGGAGTTGCTTAGGATTGCCGTAAACTTCGCGACTGCTGGCGTAGAGCACCCAAGGTTTTTTCTGAGATCGGGCAGCAGCATTTAATAAAGCAATTGTTCCATCAGAGTTCGTTGCCCAACACAAATTAGGATCTATTTGTCCCCAAATAACACGTGAAACCGCTGCAAGATGAATGATTCCATCACAGCCATCTATAGCTTCTCTTAGATGTGCAGCACTCAGAATATTGCCGTGCGAAGGATGATACGTTGGAAACTTTTTATCAAAACGGCGAATTACAAATCCTAGATTTTCCAGGTTATTTGATAGAGCAGTTCCAATTAAACCCTCCGAGCCAGTAACAAGAATTCTCATACCTCTAGGAGTAGCACAAAAGTCACACACGTCAATGGGATGCCTAGGTGCTCTAATTCAAGATAATTTAGTGAAATTATTTAACCGGCAATCTGATTGCTTCACAGCGACCGAACACTCAAGCGACATGCGTGCCACAAAAAAACTAATGAAATCGATGACTTAACATGATGAACTTATTCGACACTTGGAGCAGCTCGCGTTGGAGCAGAATTGTTTTCAAGCCAGTTTCTAAAAATTTGCAATAGCCCACCGGCAATTTTTTTGACATTATCGATTGCAGGCTTCGTTTGTGGAAAAGCTAGTTCTATTTCATTACAACACAGAGGGGCCTCGCGAGTAAAAGCAGCACAAAATAACTTCACATCTGAATCTTCCATGAAACGAGAACACAATTTTTTGACATCAATTGTCGCAGAACTAGAAGACTGCATTGATTGGATTTTTGCTCTAATCTTCTGTAAACAATTTTGCGAAGGATCAATCCTGGCACCTACTTGTCGAAAAATCGTGTTAAACGCATCAATAATCAACGGTGAAATTTGCTCATTTAGCTGCTGAATAATTGGCACGAAGCGAGGATCAATCTCAGAAAACTGATCAAGCGTTCGGGTTAAGACACCATCGAAGTAAATTTCTTTGGAATCACTCGAATCAGGCAATTTTCCGATCGCAGATATCAACATTCTAACCGATTGTCCGAGTCCAGATTTAAATTCTTCGTCCGAACTTAAATTATTTAAAGACTCACAAAACTCTCGGCCAACCTCTCTTAATTCCCCTGAGACGTCTTCAATACGACAAAATCCTTCCATTTTTTCTAGGATTTTCTCAAAGAGAAGCAAAGAACGTTCTTTGTCTTCCGAACGAAGACCCGGCAAAAACTGCTCTGAAAAATCAAACAGATGAGACATGATTTCAGCAGAACTTTTAGAAAAATAAATTGACAGAATTATATCTTTTTTATCGCAAACACAAAACACTGTTCTTGAAATTTGCTCCCTGGTCCTGGTCTCAATTAACGCAGATATCAGTTTAATATCCGTGGACAGCTCCGGTTGTAAATCGTTATATTGCTCTCGGATGGCGTCACCAATAGTACATGTCAGTGCAACGATTTTTTTACCTGCTTGCTTTAATTTAGGAGCCGTTTCATGAGTTAAGAGTCCCATTAATCCAGCACGTTCAATATGAAGACTTAAAAAACAACCCATAGAGAACTGATTTGATCGTTGCTCCAGCATCAACCAAATCTTCTCCGATTCTCGAACGCGGAGCTCTTCGGAACAATCGCGAAACAACTCAATCGATCCGTCCATAAGACGAGCATGAAAGTCCTCTGGATAGGGATCTCGTTTGCGAAGCTGAAAAACAATCGATATTGGCTTATCTTCTAGAATTTTCACAATTTTAGGATCCAAATACTTCTTCTGTTTGTCGGTTAGATGAGGCTCTCGAAGCGCTTCAATCGTGAACCCTGCATCGGCAAAAGAGTTAGTATAATTTTCCAATGAACGATGAAAAATATGAAATGGGGTTGAAAATTTTTCGCTAAATGGAGGGGTTACCTGCTCATGAGGAACAAGGTAAGGTTGTTCCCAATCTATAATCAAGCGCCCATCCTTTTCAGTTCGGTATTTTATTGGAAAACAAGGATGAACCATCACAATCACGGCTGTTCCATCCGATTTCAGTACACGAGAGATACTGGCAACGGTTGCTTTTAAATTTGCACAATCCATAAGAACATAGTTCGCTACAACCTGATCAACGGTTTGGTTAAATATCGAAGTAAGATTGCTTCCACTTTCAACCCTGTAATCAATTCTGGAGAGCAGTTCTGGAGGTGTCTGGTTTTTTGCGATTTCAATCATTTGAGAAGACAAATCAACACCGATAACGTTAGCCCTTTTTCTGGCTAGTTGACGAGAGAGATAGCCATTGCCGCATCCTAAATCTAGCACGGTTTTGCCTGCCACATTCCCCAAAAGTTCCCAAAGTACTGGATCGGACTGATAGAAACGATTAATATCTCCTGTACCATCAGAAAGAACGTAATTTTTCCACTCTTTGGCTTTTTCATCCCAGACTCTTGTAATATCAGCATCCGTTGAGCTGGCAGCTGTCGTATCCGTAGCAGGTGCTGAAGCATCCTCTCTGGCACTTGTGGCCGAATTTTCGGAGCCTGGCGCCACCCAAAAACCTGGAATTTTCCAAGAGCCAGCCTGACCAAGTTGTTCAATAGGCTTAAATATGCTCAAATCTTCAACGACAAATGAGGAACTCTTCGAATTTGTTTCAACCTCCAAATTAGAGCATCCCTCTCTGGTCAGGAGACTCTCAAGTTCGCTTCTTAATTCAGCTTCATAGGAGCCGCTATCTAGATAAGCATTCACAGAATGTTCATAATTTTCTCGATTAGCGCGAAGCAGTAGACGAATCTCCCTAATCCGGGCCTCTCGAGTATTAGCCAAAAGCTCAGCACCAGACTTTCGTTGATTGAGAATACTGTTAAACACATTTTTTCGTCTTTTCGATTCTTCTTCAATTCGCTTAGCACTTAAGATGTTGTCTGAAATTACTTTGCCAACCTCTCTAGTACTCACCCAAATGTTTGGAATTAGATTGAAGTAAGCAGAAGTCAAGCTGTGTGCCCTAACAGCCGCGAACGAAAAACATAATAAAAAAAGAAAAATATGACTTCTTTGCATAGATGAATTCCTCTGACTATGAAGCTCACTCAAACTTGAAATACGTCGCTATCAAACCATCTAAAATTTCAAGTAGAATGAATTCAAAACACTACTTTTTCTTTATTAGTGAACCTTCTGATTTTAGTCAAATTGGGTTGAATCTTTCAAAGCCTCAGTTTAACGGCATGAGGACCAAGAAGTCTCTGCTTATCAGCCGATTGCCTGATGCGCTGCGAAAAACTTGTGTTCTACAGTCGCAAAACGAAAGAGCCGCACCCCTTCTAGTTCAAAAGCAAGGGTACGGCAAACTGTTACGGCTGGGACAGATATACTGTGCCCAGTGACGTGTTGTCAAGCGGCTCTCCACGAAGGAGAGCACAAATGTTAGAACAAACCACCATCGATATCGGTCGCTACGCTAGAGTTCCATATCACGTTGCAACAGCCAAAATTCATCCAGGGCCATTGGCTTTAGCCTCTACGAGCTTTGTATGGGCTTGAGGCCATTTCATACTCAGGGTTTCGATCGCTCTAAGCGACGCACTAAAGCTCATGCGGGCTCTCACTTGATCCAGCAAAAAGTATTGAGCACCGCAAGCTGCCGACACTTGGCCCACTACGTAATCACTGGTGTCAGCATCTTTGAACGTACAATCCCAGCTCTGTATGAATGTGGTTATTTTAGGGAGTTCTTTCCAGTGCTTGATCCATTCACGTTTAAATAAGCTGCCAGCAAGCGGCGATGGGCGTTGTTGAAGCTGCGCTGCTGCGCCTCTGCTGCCAAGCTCTTTCTTAAGACGCTCAACAGCATTAGGCGTAAATCGTTCGGGCCACAAAAGCTGGTTCTCTTCGACTCGAGGGTCTTTAAATCCAATCGAAGTCATCGAGCAAGCTTGTGGCTCAAACTCCATGGGTAATCTTAAATGCTCATAACCGCCTTCAGCCGATACAATACCAGCCAGGTCATGCGTATGAAGACGCTGCATGATAATCACGCGTGCTGACTTCTCGAAGTCTACAAGTCGCGAAGCCATGGTTTCTTGCCACCAACTCTCACAAGTAGACAAGACTGTTTTGGTCACAGCAGAAGTCCCAGAAACATCCATGGGCTTAATCGGGTCATCAACCACTTGAACATCAGCGTGCTCGCCAGTAGCCGTGCCACCCACAGAAGTAGCCAACCGATAACCAGCTTGGTCATTCACAAACTTAATCGCACCCCAATTATCATCGAGTGCTGCAAACTGATGACCCCAGCGCTTTTGATACCAATCTGATTCAATCAAACGGCGCATGCGTAAATTATCGCGCTTGCTAATGCCTAAAGCGTAGCTGCCGTAAATCCATTTCGTATATGGCTTATGGGTCCACACCCAAGCAGGCCAAAAAACACAAGCCAGAAGGCTTTTCATACTTCCGGGCGGGACGTTGATCACGAGGCGTGTGATATCGCCTTGGGTGACAGCTTCCAAATGCTCACAAATAGCATCGATATGCCAGTTACCCAAAAACTCACGAGCTGGTTCCACTTGAGGAAAAGCATGTTGTACAAAATATCGAAAACTCTTTTTGCAGAGTTCTCTTTCGATTAAGATTTTGGCTTGTTCAGCAGGTAGTTCCACTTTTCTCCAATAGAGCTCTCAAGGTAATCAGCTCTTCGATATCTAAATTTGAAAAATCTACTTCTTCTTGAATACGCCCGATGTTGCTGGGTTCATCCCGGTTCAGGCGTTCTAACTTGGCCCCCATGTCGGCAATTCGCACACTGTTATCTGCCGAGATGGCAGATTTGCCATTCTTGCTCTCAAGCGAAGCTTCTAATAGCTTAAACGCTTTATGGGCCAGCTCTTGCATATGGATGGCCAGACTCATTTGGCGGCGCTTCATCTCTTTAACTTCATCGATTTGAGTTTGCTGCGAGACAGCATCTAACTCGTTGTCCCATTGTTCACAACGCGTTACCCAAGCATGAGCGCTTGACCAACCCTCAATCAGAGATTTGCTTTTATCTAAGGTATCTGCGACCTTGCGCAATGAGCGCGGGCGATTATCTCGGTAGAGAACAAAAGCTTCAAAAGCGGGGCTGGATTCATTCTCTTGACGTTCCCAGGACTTGTGTTTCATAGCATACAGAATATCAAGCTGTGAACGATTTGAGGCCTTTTTATTTCTTTACATAACAATAAAGTGTCGCTCTCTGGATATTTTAAGCGTTGAAAAAGCTGGCCAGAGATTTCCTGGCTTTCTGCTAAGGGCAGGGATTTTTTAATCTCTAGCCCCAAGGAGAGAACGAGGCTGTTTATCTTAAGAGAGTTAGTGCCTCATCTCCCGAACGACGTGGATGAAAGTGAGTCCACACTGACTTAGCAACCAATGCGCTGACACCTAGCATACTGCCGACTCCCGCAAAAAAACCAACCGTAATCGCTGTAGAACTCTGTAAGAATGGCACGGGCGTACCTGCAGGAGCGTTAGAAGGCTGAGCGGTCGTGGGTTGGGTGGTAGACGGCTGGACGGTGGCAGCTTGAGATGTGACAGGAGGTAGAAGCGCTCCAGCATTGAGTGCATACAGACTGCTCCCATAACTGAAATAAACTATACCATCCGCAACTGTTGGAGGCGACACACTGAACCCAAGGTTGGTTGGGTTGAAGTCCCATATTTTCTGACCTGTCGATGTGTAAATGGCAAACAAGGTGTTTTGGATTCCACAATACAACACACCGTCAAGCACAGCGACTGAAGAGGGATAGAGTTTGCCAGACGTAAAATTCCATATCTGTTGTCCCGTCGCAGCATTTAGTGCGTACACACGATCCGAAGCAAAATAAAGCACACCACTGACAACCGTAGGCGTTGTGGCAAGCGACATTGACAAGGAATACATTGTAGAATTCCAAATTTGTTTTCCTATCGCGGCGTCAAAAGCATATATGGTACTGTTAACCGCTCCGACATATAGCACACCATTTGCAAAGGCAGGTGGTTGGATGGCGCTGTTATCGAAGAAACTCTTATCAATGGGCCACTTAAAACTCCAGATTAGCGTCCCTGTTGCAGCATTTAGGGCATATACCTGGTCAGCAATATGATTGATAAAGCCCTGCGATACGCAATAGACGACACCATCTGCAACAGTGGCCAAATCAGCAGTCTGATTATAATTCCAAATTTGCTGACCCGTTGCAGCATTAAGTGCTAATACGGCAATTCGCCATATATAAACCACACCATCCTCAACCGCCGGTGTAGGCGATAGACCGTCTGTTGTTACATTCCATATTAACTGGCCAGTATAGCCATTGAAAGCCAAGACAAGAGGATCGGACGAGGATGAGAGGATAGGCATATATACAACGCCATTCGCAGTTGCCGGCGTCTCACCACCGATCATTCTGCCAGTCTGGTAGCCCCAAATTGGCAGCCCGGTCTGGGTATTAACAGCCGCTAGACCTGAATCTCCTCTAACATAAACAACGCCATTCATCACAGCTGCCTTAGTTGGCCCGTCACCCGCTGTTCCGCTTATTTCGCACTGCCACTGCAATGTTCCTGGCGTTCCTTTAGTCTGCGCAAATCCTAACGGCGCAACAGCAAAAATCACACACAACGATATAAAACACGAAACACAGTTTTTAAAGAATTCAAACATTCTCATTGCACACTTCCTTACGTTTAATAATCAAAATGACGACTCAATACCGAGCGAACGATAAACTAGAGACATATTATCAAAATTTGACTTTATGCCTGTCAAATACATGGTGCAACCAATTTTTTTGACCTATCGCTTACAAAATAGATGTCCACAAAGTTTACAAATACGCATTCGATGCCCTCGTTTCTGGAACTTCTAGTGCAGCCGTAGCTGCATTCTGTGAAAGGCTGCATCGACCATCAAAGCTTTAGAACTTTTGTTCAGACCACGACGAACTCGAATCGTTAGGAAATTATTTATCCGTCACCAAAATAGAGTAGGAGACAATACTATGAAAGTACTAAGAACCAGCTAAAGTATCCAAGCTCGATTTAGAAATAAGCTCGGCCTACTTCTCCACATAACGATAAAGCGTCGCTCTGGATATTTTGAGCGTCTTGCAAATATCTTCGATGGCTAGCTTTTTATCCGCATGCATACTTTTGGCAACCTGTACCCGATGGTTGATAACAGCGATAGGTTTACGATCCCCTACGCGTCCTCTAGAGCGAGCCACAGCCAGCCCGGCATGCGTACGCTCCTGAATCAGCTTGCGCTCAAACTGAGCCAAGGAGGAGAAGAGATTGAACACGAGTTCGCCAGAAGCGGTGGTGGTATCGATCGCCCCATCGCAAATAGACTTAAACCCCACCCCGCGTTGCTTCAAATCCTCTACCAGACTAACCAGGTGTCCTATAGAGCGTCCGAGCCTATCTAATCGCCATATCATCAAGGTATCACCCTGCTTTAGCTCCTTTAAACATTTGTTTAGGCCGGGGCGGTCTGTCTTGGAACCGCTGGCTTTGTCTGTATATATCTACTCACGTCTACAGCCCGGCTTTTTCTAACGCATCCAGTTGGAGTTGCAAATCTTGGGCAGTTGTCGATACACGCGCATATCCTAAAAGTCTCATTTCTATCTCCTTCTCGAGATAATGAGAATTTAATTGATGAGACGAGAAAATGCGATCGGCCAAATGACGTATCCTGGTCCTCTGTCTTTTTCACTAGTTTCGTCTTAGTCTTGTCTCGATAAACTTTCGTTTGATGAGACAAAGGACTTTGAGATTTTTGACGCGTTTTTGCGCTTTTGGGTTAGATATTGAACATTTTTAAGTGGGAGATTTCAGAATGGCTGAAGGGATTTAAAGCTTCAAGAGAGATTCGCTGAATTGTAGTTTGAGAGGCTGTTTTCATAAGAGGTGTCATGGAGCCTATCATTGCCAACTTCTGCGACTGAAACATAATGTGATTAGATCCCATTGAGGAATAGAAATTTCATGATCTTCTAGCCAGCGTACAAAATCTGTCCAAGGTAGACTCTCATCTGAAATAAACTGTAAATACCGCTCTTGTAGAGAAGGTTCTAATCCTGATACATAGTGGTGCAAACGCTCTTTAGATTGTTCCAGATTCAGATCATGTACAG
Source organism: Myxococcaceae bacterium (assembly GCA_037134495.1). Lineage (GTDB taxonomy): Bacteria > Myxococcota > UBA727 > UBA727 > JABDBI01 > AER2-1. Next base: position 7,491 of record JBAXMC010000024.1, on the reverse strand, counting down.
CCGTTTCAACTTTAATTTTTTCTTGAAGTATTTGCAACTCTTGGACTAAGCGCTGCCTGTCTATCTGTGTTTTTTTGGCTAACAATCGTCTGCATTGCTTTTCACTTATTAAGATGCTCCATTCTCTAATCATATCAAGAGGAGAGTCTGGTGTGTGGACATAAGCCAAAAGCCCGCTTCCGGCTCCAATCCTAGCGCGCAGGTGCCACAGTTCTCTCTTTGACATTTCAGCGCTTCCTTTTAAGGAGGTCAATCTTTCGCAAGCGGATATCCTCTCTTCTTTGTATTGGGTATCACGCAATAAAAATAGCACGGAGGTTTTACCAGTTAGTATCATTTCAAATAGTCTGCACCACTCAGTGGGAAAGCGGCGAGAGGCTTCAAACCAGCAATTCTTAACTGAATTAGGGGTGTATTCAAAAAGTGTGTAGTCAGCAACTTCAAAGCCATCTTCATTTAGTACTTTTAAAATCAGATTGAAATTCCCAGTAACAATACCGTCCGGCTTGATGATGATATAGGTATATTCTTTAAAAAACGATTCACAATCTTCGATAGAGGCTTTAAATGTTTCCACACCCACTCTAAAGAAAGGATCTTGTACTAAGTGCTGTCTTTTTTGTTGCCCAAGACGGTTCAAGCAGTCCTCTAAGTAGGGGATTTGGGGATCTTTATGCCAATCACCCGCCCTAACCAAAGGATCTGTTTTCATTTTTATGGTTCGCACTAGGTTTACTACCGGTTGACTGCCTAAACGAGCTTCTTCGGTTCTGCTAGTCTCCTCGGCCTTAAAGGAATCCACCAAATCTTGATTTTTCAAATCAGGAGCGTTTTGTGAACCGGAAGCCTGACCAGAACCTGCACCTCCTGGTGCAACTAATATTCCAGGAACTTGCCAATTCTCAGATTGGGCGGGTTCTTGTAACAGGAAAGGCTTTTCAATTTCTTGAACTTCAATCATCAATGAGTCACGCTGAAAGCCTTCTTCTGGCAACGAACCCAGAGCAAGCAAAGAAAACAGCTCAGCTTCTAGCTCTTCTCTCGGTTTTGATCCGCCAGGTCCAAGTTCACAGGCTTCTAAAATCTCTTGACGAATGGCTTTAATACGATCTCTGCGTCCTATCATCGTTTCTGAATAAGATTTTTTGTGACCCCAAAGACCAGCAATGCCTAGATCTTTTTTTTGAGCTTCTTCTTGTACTTTTTGTTGATTGAAAACACCGTCAGAAATTGTCTTGAGCAATCCTCTGCCAGACAGCCAAGCATTCGGAAAAAATGCTGCTGGAGCCATTTTGATGTCTTGCGCTAAAGTAATAGTTGGTAGCAAAAAAAGGACAGCGGCAAAGATTAATTTCTGATTCATACAATTTTCGAACCTCTAAGTAAGATACTCATCAGCAAATTTTTCATACAAACTATTTGCGCAAAAAACAATTGATGCTACTTAAAATATTGTTTTTGGAGAAAATAAAATGAAGAACGCGATTATATTCTTTGTCCTCGTATCCGTGATTGGTAATGCAGAGTCAAACATCAAATCAAAAGCTGATAAAAGCCATATCTCTCCTTATTCTGAAGCAGCACAATCTATTGTTGTGGGTGCAGAGTATCAGCATTACAAAGGACCTTGGTACAAAATACTAGCAGTTGCTCGTCACAGTGAAACCCTTGAAGAAGAAGTTGTCTATCAAGCTTTATATGGGCAACATCATATATGGGTACGCCCGTTGGCCATGTTTTTAGAAAACGTTTTTTCAGAGGGTGTTTGGCAACCCAGATTTAAGATGGCGCAAAACAATGATATCTAATCGTCTTGTTGCTTGCTTATTCCTTCTTGGAGGCAATCTTTTCTCTCTTGCCTTTGAGCCGCCAGAAAAGCATTGTACAGCTCTCAAAGAACAAGGATATGTGGAGATTGAAGACACTTCTTATTTACAAGAAGATTACCGGCGTCTTTATCGTAGTTTTGATCGCTTCATAGAGCAGATGACGCAAGACGAACTCAGTTTTCAAGAGATGCGCTCTTCAGAAACAGAATTCCTGTCCTCTGAAAAACTCAAAAATCGATATTGTGGAACCCCACCAAGCTATCGAGATCCTCGGCAGGATTTTCAGAAAAAACACAGGAAAATTTACTTCCAGTTTATCAATGAACATTATACGCTTCTTAAAAATAATCACCCTGGCTTATTCCAAAAAAATGCTGAGTTCTTCGAAGAAATGATGAAAATCGATACTTCAGCAAGAACAATTTATTCGGCCCTGTTTGAAAATATCGATGGAGATTGTTCGAAAATTGAAGAAACTCTTTATGGGAAACACTCAAATCTCACGATTGTGTCAAAAATAGTAAGATATGAACAATCACAAGACTGGGGAACATCTCCACATTTTGATAAATCTGGTTTGAGTTTGGTTTGGGATTCTAGCGATGCCAACTATAACTGTTTTGTTTTAGACATCAACACTGCAGAACCAAGTCTTAATCAACTGAGGAAACCTAAAAGAACTTTTATAGGTGCTCAAAAATCAACCTCGGTCATACTCATTCCCGGACTTTGTTTATCTAAGGTTAAAATCAATATACATCCAACGTTGCATGCCGTATTACCTCTGGAACAACCCTACAGGTACGCTGTCATCTCCTTTGTTCTTGTTCCGGACATAGATACAAAAGATATGGCTACAGATTTCGTTCCAACAAAAGACGAACTGTGAATTCTCTATCTCTCTTCATTTTCTCTAATTATTTTAAGAGAAATTGCCGTTTTCGCCGTTTCACTTCCCAAACGGTCTTGAACTAGGGAGTGCAGAATTCTTTTGTTACTTTGCTCGCTCATCGCAATTTGGCCATCGGTTAAACTTTTTGAGATTACTTCTACAGAGGTTCGCTGAGTTGATGAATGTTCTACGAAATCACAGATGGGTTGAATTTCTCACCACTTCAAGTGGTGAAGGTTTTTTAGCGTCCTAACGGGCCACAACACAGTCACCACCACTACTCTCTCTAAATCAATAAAGAAGAATTATTCTCTAGTAGAGTGGTTAAAGAAGAGGAGAATATATAAGGGGGGTGTTTTGCTGATTTTGCTGGTGATGGCGCGTTCAAACGCCGCCAAACATTATTTCGACCAACTGGTGAAGGTGGTGAAGTGGTGAGAAATGAAAATTGTTCATTAAAATTAAGTCAGCCCGATGGATAAAACTTGAATCCCTAAGCATCAAATCGGTTCAGCTGTTCTTGGAAACGCAGCTATGTCGTAATGAAAATAAAAAATGTTCAAAAATTAACGCATCAAAAAAATAATTGAGATCGGATTGGGGATCACCTTTGGTAAAACTAGTGATGTGAAGATATCCAAATTTAACCATCTCCGTGACAACCTTCCCAAATCAACATCCATCACCTGGCCAGAGTTTGTCAATTGCTACAACAAACATCTGATTGTAAGCGACAAAGAAGCCGCGCCGCTCATTTCTCCGGCTGAATGGCCAGTAGGCGTAGAGCGCAAAAAAGAAGCTGTGCTCAGAGTTCATTTTGCTGCGCTCGGTTTAGATGGCGTATCTGAAGAAGTGGTTCAACGTCTCAGAGAGATTTTAGAACCATATCAATTCTTGCTGAGCACTACCTGGTCGCACCCCAAAGCGTTTCAAGAAAAGGGTCTGTGGTATTTTAGAATATTTATGCCGCTGTCTAGACCCGTGGAAGCTGCAGAATGGGCGACCTTCTGGCCATGCTTAAATGCCTTTTTAGAGAACACGCTGGATGTGCATTGCAGTGATCGAGGCCGGATCTACTATGTTCCCTCGGCACCAACCCAGTCTGCTTACAATCAAGTGATTGAGCAAGCAGGAATTGAGCTCGATGTGGATCAGATTCTCACCATGGCTGTTGTGGGAAATAAGAAATTGTTTGGAGTCAGCCGTGAAGCGCTTCAAGCTTTTGCTAAGTCTATGAGATCTAAAGCCAGTCTACACAATCAAGAGCTAGGCGAACTTTTAGCCAAAGTTCTAAAAGGGGAAGCTTTTGCTGCCAAAGGCGAGCGCGATTCTACTTTGTTCAAATTAGCGGGTGTCTTGGCAGAAAAGTGGCCCAAAGCAGATCCTTTGAGCTTGGCTTCTCATTTCAAAGACAGTTTGTAGAAAATGAATCAAGTATCCGGTGATGCGCCCAGCCTGGATGATGTCATCAAAAAGATTGTGCGGCACCAAGAAAACCAAGAAGCGGTTCAAGCTCATGCCCAAGAAACTCGATCTGCCGTACTCAAACGCCGTATCCGAAATGCTTTTGGGGGGACTCGCGAAGATCCTTATACTCCTGAAGAATTGCAAAGATTTCAAGATGAAAACGGCGTTTCTAGAGAAGATTTTACCAATCGTTGGATCATCCAAAATGGAGTCTCGTTTTATGTTTTCAAAAATGGCCGATACAAAAAGCCCATTGGGTATGGTGAGTTAGTCAATACAGCTTATAAAGATCTGGCACCTGCTTATACTTCTGGCCTAGACGTTTTTCGGATCACTCCCAAAGGGGCTGTGGTCAAAAAGAGTGCAGAAGAGTTGGTAGAACAATATGGAACGGTTGTTGAATCCAGCAAAGCAACTTTTACGCTTCAAAAATCACACTATGATTGGAAAACCGAAACGTTTGAAGAAGCCGTTTGTCCACTCAGAAACTTGAAACCTGAGTTTAGCCAAACGGTCGACAACTATTTTAGAGCTTTGGGTGGAGCTCTTTATGAGAAACTCAATGACTGGGTATCGGTGGTCACGCAACTGGATAAACCTTGTTCAGCGCTTTTTCTGCACGGAGTACCCAGCGCAGGAAAAACTTTAATGGCCAGTGGATTAACGCGACTCTGGAGCGAGGGCGAAGCCACCGATATCAATCAAGTGCTAGGCAGCGCGTTTAACAAGGCTCTTATGAACTGTCCCTTGATTCTAGCCGATGAACAGCTGCCCAGTTTCATTAAAAAAGAAGGCAGTACCGCGGAGCTTAGGGCCTTGATTCAAGGAACTCAACGCAGGGTGACCAGACAGTTTAAGTCGGCGATCATGCTTAAAGGCGCTGTTCGTTTAATTATTACAGCCAACAACCGAAACTTGTTTAATAAACGAGACGCTTTGAGCAATGAAGATATTGAGGCTGTTCAAGATCGCATCTTGTACCTTTATGCTGGACAAGAATCCAAAGACTATTTGAGCGCCATGACCCTAGCTGAGCGCAAAGAAATGGTGTTTGGAGACGAGATTGCCAAACATGCGCTGTGGCTTCGAGATAATCATCAGCATCAAACGGTTGTGGCAATTTGCTAGGTGCAGGTGGCTGGGTGAAGCCGCTGCGTGAAGCCGCTGGGTGAACCATGCGAGAAAATGAGATTTTAACGAATACTTGTGGTTTATGAGCACAAAGCTTGGATAACGCCCAAACTCTGTTGTGCGGCGCCTAGAGGCATTTTCCTGGCATCTGTTGGCATGTACTAAAATAAACACCTGCTGTACTGTCTTTAAGAGAAAAAGCCTAACTAAGGAGAGATCGTGTCTAACAATGAAGTTATTTTATATACCTCGCACGATGGCCATACACGTTTGAGATTAAAAGCTTCAGAAAATACGGTATGGCTTAGTCAAGCAGATATTGCAGAAATCTTTGGCAAAGGACGTTCTACAATTGCAGAGCATATTAGCGCTATTTTCAAGGAATGTGAGTTGGAGCGCAATCAAGTTTGTCGGAATTTCCGACAAACTGCTGAAGATGGAAAATCATATGAAGTTATTCATTACAATCTTGATCTTATTTTAGCTGTTGGGTACCGAACTCGTTCTCCCAGAGGGATACAATTTCGCAGTTGGGCTACGACAACACTTCGAGAGTATCTGGTTAAGGGGTTTGTGCTTGATAACGAGAGATTAAAGAACCCAACAACGTGGGATTATTTTGACGAATTACTTGAACAAATTCGTGAGATTCGGGCTTCAGAAAAGCGTTTTTATCATAAGGTGCGTGATATTTATGCCACTGCCATTGATTATGATTCTAAGAGTGATCAAGCTCAACTTTTCTTTAAAAAAGTGCAAAATAAAATGCTTTGGGCAACAACACATCACACGGCAGCAGAGCTGATTGTCGAACGAGCAGACCCAACACTCTCCAATATGGGACTTAAAACTTGGAAAGGAGGTCGTGTTAGGTTGCAAGATGTAACCGTAGCGAAGAACTATCTCAATCAATCTGAGGTTGACGAATTAAATAGAATTGTTGTCATGTACCTTGACTATGCTGAAGACCAAGCAAGACACCGAAAAGCTCTGACCATGGCTGAATGGGAGCAAAAGCTAGATGCGTTTCTTGTGTTTAACGAAAGAGAACTCCTTGATCATGCAGGTAAGATTTCTGCTCAAGTTGCAGAAAAGCTAGCTACGAAGCGTTACACGGAATTTGACCAAAAACGGCAAGAAGATGAATTGTTAGCCGCAGAAATTGAAGACATAGCTCTTTTGGAATCTCTTCAGACAAAATCCTCAAAGAGCAAAAAAACATAGTTGTTTCCAGAGCTAAGCAGTAACCAAAGTGATTTATCTTTTTTATCGAACACAACGAACATAGGAGTTAAGGGTAACAAGGCCATAGTCTACGAGACCGAGGCCGAAATAGACGTACCAAGCATTAGTAGGAAAACCCACCAACGAAGACAAAGACCAAAACGCATTTGCTGGCTCTCCTGAAAACACGGTTGGATTCATCATTAAACTGCTCTTGCCCCCGCTGTAATCGACAAGAGTCGCCAGCTCCCTAACACTGGGCAGACGCCATGTGTGACTATTTAAGTTGAGCCCTGTACAGTGTGTGATAGCATTGGTCCAGTTCATCGTACTCCCCGTTGAAACTTGCTGCCAAATCAGATTAGTTACACTGTCTGTGACTTCACCTGAAGTAGCAGTATAGCGAGAAACGAGTGGTGTTGGATAACAAGAACGTACACAGAGAACTCTATCCAAAGTAGACACTGTATTCCAATAAGACTCACCATAATTTCCGCTTGAAAAATAAACTTGCCATGAGTTTCCAGCATTGCCTACATCAGGAGTAGATGACCAAAACTGGCTAGCAGGCATGCTAGGGAAAACTACTTTGTTAACATAGGGTGCTATTCCATTTGTAAAATCAATCAAAGTTTGAAGCTCAATAACATTAGGAACTCGCCAACCACTCAGTCCACCTGTGGTTTGATTCGCACAATAAGCTAGTGCATCAGTCCAGTTCATTGCTGTTTCGCTTGCGTTTTGTTGCCATTGAATCCCAGTAAGGGAATCGGTTACAATACCATTTGAAGCATTATAGCGACGTGTTTGATTTGTTGCGTCATCATAAGTTCCACCAGCTTGACTCCAGGCAGCTAACACTCCAGTCGTTAGAGAAACTGAGCAAGCAACGCATCTAGTATAAGTAGAAGCATTGATTGGCCCGCCGTTATACACATAACCATAACT
>JBAXMC010000023.1:0-17200 GCA_037134495.1 Myxococcaceae bacterium | reverse complement strand
GGTGTGTGTGGCAACTTCTTCGATGCGAAGGCCCAGTAAAAATAAAATCGAAACTAAGAATCTCAGCCTGGCTTTGTCTACGTTGTCTGGTAAATCATGCAAAGCCTGTAAAAAGGCATCCCATTCAGTGTCATTGAGCATGCGTTCTGTTTGGATCACTGGCACAAAGCGGTTTAGCTTTCGACGCATGAGAGAAATCGGATTAAAATCTAAATAAGATGCTTGAACCAGATAATTTAAAAGAGAGTCAATAATAGCAATCGCTGTCTTTTGAGCAGAAGGACTTAAAGGGCCGACAAAGGGTTTTTTGCCTTTGGGGCCGCACCAAAATTCTCTGGGCTGAGGGTTTTGTAAGAAAGCAAAATACGCTTCGAAATCTTGGCGATCCAGAGAAGAAAACGCTTTTTTCTTCTGTGCTAAAGCCCACAAAAGCAGTCTCTCAGATTCTTTTTTATAGGCTCTATGTGTGGTTGATTTGTGAGCGTATTCAGCTAGCCAAGCTGCAATAGCCTCTCGATCGTTGTTGGCATTAATTTGACAAGTTCTTGTCAGGCAGCGATTGCTGCCTGTTTCTATAGAAGGTTGTATGACGAGAGTATTTTGCATGGCATTCGAAGCACAATTTTAAAGCTGTGAACGATAATAGCAGAGATGAAAAACAAAATCTCAATCTTTGCATGCTTCGTTGTTTTAGCTTCAGGGCAATCGTTTGCTAACTCAAATTTAGAAATCGATGCACTCGATGGCACCTATGAATACAAAGGAGTCCGGGTCACAGAAGTTGAGGATGCTTACCAAGTATCTGTCGATGCATTTAAAGACGCTCCTGGTGTTTATCATGTTAGATTTCCCAAGAAACATTGTAGCGTATATCGTTCTGGAGAACGATTCGAATCGATTAATTGCTCCGTGGATTCATATTCTAGCAATCCGGTGCCTGTTTTTCTTATGCCAAGAGGTCCAGGTTCGCTCGAGCATTTAAACTCTGCTGTGATGGTTTCATTCTCACTGGATAGAACTTTTGTGACATTAGTGATTTCACATGAGAATGCCAGCCAAGACAAAGAGATACGCTTTAGTATTCAGGCTATCGTAACTCATAAAATGCTCGAGCGGACTCACTTGGCGTTTCCTATATGAGAATAGCACTGATTTGTTTGTGTCTGTTTTCTTTCTCAAGTAAAGCGATGAATCGCAAATTAGAAACAGGTCTTTATGCAAGCATGACAATGCTGATTGTACCTGTTGTTTATACGGTTGTTCATGAATTCGGACATTTCTCGATGGCAAAAATATTGGGTTTTGAGGTTACAGGATTTGAATTGAACTATCAAAAATGCAATGGATTCGCTGTTGCTTGTGTTAAGTCCCAGCATAATCGAACGGTCAGTCTTCAGGCAACAGACAGAGCTGAGGTTGCCGTGCTCAGTGCAGGCAGTTTGCTCAATGCAATCGTTGGAGCTTCTATGTTGCCTTTGCTGTCTCATGGCAATTTAAAACCTCTTTTTTGGTTAGAATTTACGACCGCTATCTCTTTGTTACTTGATTTTCCTGTGTATCTTTTGGGAGATTTGGTCAGTTCTTCGGATGCCACAGGAGATTGGCGGAAGATAATTGAAGAAACACATCTAAGTGCCAGTTACTTTGCTCTTTTAGCCACGTCTTTTTTAATGACGTTTCTGCCTCTTGAATTTTGGAGGATTAGAAAAGGCTTTCAAAAATATTATGGCGTTACGTCTGCTGTAGGGATCGAAAACGTATGAAAATATTGATTTTTTTAGTTTCGTTTCAGGCTTTCTGCTTGAGCACGGATCAAACCATGCGGGCAGGGGGTGTTATTGGGGGCGTTGGGTTTAGCACCATGGTTTTATCTCTGATTTTATTAGGTGGTCGAGATGAGCCCAAATTAGAACAACGCAAAGAATTGGATCCTGTTTTTTATTCTGGATTTAGTTTGGTGTTGGTTGGTTTTTTGCTCATGTCGACTGGAATAAAATATGCCCAAACAGGCTTGGAGTAGAGAGGTCTGTAAATGAGGTTATTTTGTTCAAGTTTTATAGTGGCTGTCTTTATGTCGCTGTCTCTTCATGCGGATGATAATGCTACCTGTTTGCCCTATGTTGCAGAAGGCGTTGCGATAGCTCGTAACATCAGTAACAACGCAGATAATTTTGTTCAAAATGATGTTCCTGCTATGATCCAATCGATTAATAATTTTAGCAACAAGCTTGATGATCTCAATAACCTCATTAGAAGCATCATGAATCTTGGTTCTATTGCGATAGTGGGTGTTGTATCGGCTGCTTCTATTACGGGCATGGTTCTCGCGGTCATTGCTGGATGGAAATTAGCGGGTGGAACGGTTGATAAAATTCAGGATAAATTCATCGGGAAAGTAATACAACAATATAGAGCTTCTATAGTTGCTCCTGCTTTAGCTTCTGATTCTACTTGAGAACTTTTGATGAAACTTTTAGTGTTGCTACTTGGATTTTGCTGTTTTGAGGCCCAAGCTCAATGTGTTTATTATCAGGGAGTTTGCCAAGCTGATTGGATGAAAAATCTATCCTCCATCATCAAACAGCGTCCTCTGACTCAAATTAGACTGCCAGGCACCCATGATAGTTCCGCCTATCAGCTTAATTTGACAGCAACCACGCCTATGGAAGTCACGACAGCTTTTGATTGGTTCAAAAAGCAGGCTCCGAGCTATCCGATAATTTCAAGACTTCTCTTGATGCTAACATTGGCGCAGCCACTGAGCATTATTGACCAACTAGAACAAGGCATTCGGGCTTTTGACTTTAGGATTCTATATAACAAAGATCTAAAAGAATTTTTTCTCTCCCATAGCTTTGCGACTGTTTCATTGGATACGGTTTTAACTCAGATTCGATTTTTTCTCTCAAAACACCTCGGTGAATTTCTAATCATAACAATGGAGACGGATTCAGAGCATGTCACGCAAACAACTCCTTATGTTCATGCAGCTATTAACCAGGTTCTATCGATTTTAGGAAAATATTTAATTCCTGTAACACTGGATAAGAAACTCAATGCTGCAATGACCTTAGAAAATCTTGTAAATATTAATCAAAGAGTTCTATTTATTTTTACAGATTGGAAGCAGAGCCATTATGCTCACGTCTGGCCCAGCGGAGTATTTGTGGAGTACTGGCCTAATGGGCAGAATGTGAGTGAGTCGATGAGTAAAATTTCAGAGTATCTTCCGCAGCTAGAAACACCTCAAAGTCAGTATCTAAACTCTGTTTTTTTTACTGTGACCCCCACTCAGAATTCTGTTATCGCTGGTGTTATTGGAGGACCCGTATTTGGCTGTAAAGATCCTAGAAGTCTATTTGATTGGGCGAACTTGATGAATCCTGTTGCGTTAGATTTTATAGATTCAAATCTGACGCATTTATCAGGTTTGAATGTGGTGCGCGCGGATGCGCCTTCTGACGAGTACGTGCAGCGGGTGATTTCTTTGAACGAACAGGTTTAGGTTTGAGCTTTTTGACCAGGGTTGTGAGCTTCTGGAACTCTTTTTTGAAGAGCTGCTCTTGCTGTTTTTGCGTACGTTTTTGAAAAACTTCAAAATCGTGCATGAGTTTCTTGTTGTGAGCTTCAGCCTGAATCTTCAGGTCTCTTTCTGATCTAGCTTCAAGTTTTGCTTTATTAATTTCTTCGCTAGATAAATAGCCTTGTTGTTTAAGTTGTTGTTCTAATTTGCTGATTTGAGCAGCATACGTCGCTTTAAGTTCTGACAATAAAAGCTCTAGGCCTTCTAAGCGAAGTTTGAGTTCTGTATTTTTCTGCTGTTCTAAACTCAGATTTTCTCTGACAAGCTCCAGATTAATTTCTAAGCCTTCTTTTTCTGTGGCCAGTGCTTCATGATTTTCTTGAAGAGCTTCATAAGTTAAGCATAGCTCTTGGTTTTGTTTGGACAGTGTTTCGAATTGATTGGAAGATTCTGTTTGCAGGGCTATTATTTTTTGCTGGGTTTCATTTTGGATTTGTTCATAGACTAGGCTTACGGCTCGGCTGATAGGGTCGGCAACTTCGACTGTCTGAGCGAGGCTCTTTTCTGAAATACCTCGGCTTTCTTTCCAGCTGGCACGATACTTATAAATTTCGTTTGGGCTGCCTTTTTTATAACCCAGGCTTAAAAGTTGATCGCGTATCGCATCGCCTTTTAAAGCTTCTAAGTTAGTGTTTAAAGCCCACAAATCATCGCAGGCCTGCCATACTTCGTTTTCTCTTCGTGTTTTGGGTGCGTCCATAGGGGTATTTCTATCATAAGATGGGTTTGAGTGTCTGCTTCTCGATGGGCTTGTTGCAATGCGCATCGATCAAGTAAGTTGGTATTGGGGCGTTAGGAGTCTCTAAAAACGATTTAAGAATGCCAAATAGACTAGGATCGACAAAGAAACTGTGTCCCAGACATTCTGCACGTGCAATTTTTGCATTTGGAAAGTTCGAAACAGGTGCAAATTCTGCTGGTGTTTGTGTGTCCAACATACCAATCAAGAAAAGAGTGTTTTTGTAAGTTTTGGCTGGGATACGAAATTCGTATGCTGGATATCCAGAAGGGTCTCGTCCTAATCCTTTGCATGACCTAAGCAGTTGGCTTCTGTTGGTCATGTTTAATTTTTCAATATTCTCAGGCATTCCAGAATTGCTTTCTGTTTGCGAGATTTCATAAATAGACCAAAACTGATAAGCATCGGAGCAATTGGTTGCAAAATGCATGTTGTGTGAAATGTCAAAAAGGAGTCTTTGGCCATATCCAAAGAGTAAACTCTCCAACCATTCTGCTGACTGTTTTTGCTCCAAATCGTGATGTACGTTGTAAGCCCAAAGCGCGAGCGATAATTGTAGTTTCGGAAGATTTCGTCCTACTTGCATGAAATACTCAACATTGGCTAGCGTTTCAGTTCCTGGAACTCCGTACCCAAAAGGAAATTTAGCCACTTTTTGAATCGCTTCAGGGAAGTCTATCTCTGGGTCAATGTCAAATGGAGATAGTTGCGCTTCACTCCACTTTTTCTTGATCCATTGAGCAAATCGTCCAAGAACAAGTTTGTTCACTTTGTTTGCTGCAGTAAAATGGTCGCTGCTATCAGAAGGGATGCTGCCTTCCAAAATAAGAGAATCGACTACTTCAGGATGTCTTTGGACAACACGTTGTGCGAGCAGTGTTCCGTAGGAAGAACCCCAAATTACAAAGGGTGTTCTTAGATTTTTGCTGAGCTGAGCAACGTCTTCAGCACTTTCAATTGTGTTGTAGGAAGGTAAGTCAATACGGTCTTGTTTCCACTGTTCTTTGCACTGTTCTTCCGTGTCATTTGCTTTGCAGACAAGTGAAGGGGAGGTGTTAATGGTCCCTCGTTGTTCCAAAAATATAATATCGCGTTGTAATAATTTGGCGAGTCCTGGCCCTTGCATTTCTGCGCGTGAAAGTGCTGAAGCTCCTGGGCCTCCTTCTAGGTAAAGCAAGGGTGGTTTTGAACTTCGCACAGGTGAATTGAATCTAACTATGGGTAATTTGAGAGTTATACCTGTATTTCTGGTGCGATTTTGAGGGACTTCCAAGATAGAACATTGAGCGACAGCACGTATATCGGGTGCCAACGCATCTGGGCAATTATCTGACTCTGATTCTGAGCATCCAGAAATAATGACAATGGCGAGCAAAAAATAAAAACGAATATAAGGCTGCAGCATGGGTGAATTTCTGGCCTCCTGCTTGCGTTCTGTAAATACCCTTAAGATTAAAAACTTAAATTCGAATCATACTATGCAATACTACGATATAGTATGATCTGTTTAAATATGAATTGCGCTGATAACAGACATTATCAGAAGTAAAGAGGGTTACGATTGGAAGAAAAACCAGACTTGCTAATTACTCTACATTAAGTTACAATAAGTGTGACTTAGTGTGGAGTTATGGTTTTTATGCAACCCAGCAAAATTCTTTCAAAATGGCTTCAGGAAAATGCAAATCAGGTGCACTTTCTCTTTTCGCTGCAGGATTTAAGAAATCTATGTCCTGAGCTATCTGATGCAGCGTTTAAGACATTGCTTTCCAGGATGGTTAAGCTTGGGCTCTTGGAGCGCATTTGTCGCAATCTATATGTCGATCCTAGAAATGCTTATTCCAGTGGTTTACTTTTATTCCATGCAGCAGCTTATCTCAGGAGCAGTGAATTTAACTATATCAGCCTGGAAACTGCTTTGAGTGACGCTGGTGTTATTTCTCAGGTTCCAATCAATTGGATTTCGATCATGTCTTCTGGGCGCACGAATCTTGTTAACTGTGGTAAGTTTGGAACCATCGAATTTATTCATACCAATCAAAAGCCAGCCGATCTTTTGGGACAGTTGAGCTATGATGCAAATTGCAAATTGTGGCGTGCAAGCATAGGGCTTGCCATGAGAGACATGAAAAAAACGCATAGAAATTGCGATTTAATAAACTGGGAACTTGTAAATGAACTTATTTGACAAACTTGTCGATCAGGCCTTGAAAAATCAATCCAATTTATCTTCTTTAAGGATGGTTGTTGAAAAAGAATTGCTTCATCATGACATCTTGAGAGTCATGCGAGACAATAATCTGACGTCTAAGCTGACTTTCATAGGAGGAACCTGTCTAAGATCTTGTTATGGAGGAGTGAGATTAAGTGAAGACCTTGATTTTACGGGAGGTTCAGATTTTTCCAGGAACAGCCTGTCTGCCATAGGACAGTTGTTAAAAAAAAGCCTGCAAGATAAATACGATTTAGAAGTGGTTGTCACTGAGCCGACCAAAGATAAACAAAATGTTGATACCTGGAAGATTAAGATTGAGACCAGGCCTCAGTCCAGAAGCTTACCTGCTCAGCGCATTAATATCGATATCTGCGCTCTAACATCTTATGAAAAACGCCCTATGATGCTACTCAATCCGTATGGTGTTGACATGGGAACGTCGGGTCTCATCTTGCAAGTACAGAGTCGTGAAGAGATTTACACGGATAAACTTATCGCATTTGCATTTAGACCCAATCGCATAAAATATCGTGATTTATGGGATATCTCATGGCTTCATGGTCAAGGAGTACGACCCAAATTGGAATTGATCCCGAATAAGCTTCAAGATAGGCACCAAACGATGGATTATTTTCTAAATTTATTTGAGCAACGGACTCAAATTTTGGAGAATCAAACTGAAATCGCCACAGAATTTCAACAAGAGATGCGTCGCTTTTTACCTCTGGAGTTAGTGGAGAAAACCTTGAAACAAGAAAATCTTTGGGCTTTTATTGTCAATCTAATGAAAGATTTAGGTTCTCAAATTCGCGGTTTAAAATAAGAATATCAAGTTCCCGCTATCCTAAAATCCAACTCTTTTGCTAGAATAGAATGAGATGGCGGTTTAGAATGGGGGAGGGATTTGTGCCTGTAGAATTTGGGAGCACTGTTCACATAGATGAATCTCTATCTAGGCAGGGATCTGAAGCATTATCTACCCCTCTTAGTTCTCCAAGAGGCAGTGTGGGGGATGGTTCAGAATCAGACAATGATTCTTTTGCTCCTAATTTTTCTAAATCATCTACTAAATTAATCCTTCCTACTGATGTTGATCACCCTGATACGCAGTCTGCTTTATATCAAAAAATCGAAAGTGAAATAGTCAAAGTAACAGGATTAATTGACCCGTTACTTGCAAGCCAGAAAAAAGCAGCAGAAGACTCCATAGGAAAATTTACGGATGCTTCTAAAAAATACACTGGCATTGCTAAAGATACAGGTAGCAGTATTAAGAGATGGTTTGCAAGAAAAAGCCCTGATGACCTTGGCTTGACTAAAAAAGATATTGATGACTGGGATACTTGGAAAGCGAAACCTGAGAATAAAAAAAAGTCTCATCGTGCATGGTTTACAGAGAAACTTAAAGAATCTGATGATGCAAATAAGAAAATTGATATTGAAATAAAAACAAAGCTAGATCCACTTAAGAACCCATATGAAGAACTAAAAGAAGCTGTTTCTTCTGCACAATCTGCAGAAAAAGCAAGTCAGGAGATATTAAGCAAAGAATTAAGCGGGACTAACTCAACAGAACGATTGAGTGACCTAGAAACACGCTCAGCAAAGTTAAAACAAAATCTGCAAAAATTGAGAGAGCTCAAAAGAAGAACCGGCAGCCTTGAAGAACTTAAGGCGCGTAAACGTGAACTTGAATTCATGGGCTTGCGGTCTGAATTAGCTGGTAAAGCAAATGCTTTAAAAGCAAACAATGACCCAAGATTCGCAGCAGTTGATGCGGAGTTAAGTAAACTGTTGTCCTCTTTTGAGACCAAGACTCAGATTGGTGGTGTTCAAATCCAAACAGGTAGAGAAGATGAATACAAAGATATCTTGAAGAATATTGTTGCGGAAGAAAGTAAACCGGAAACCGAGCTTAAGCAGGATACAACAAAATATATCGATAGCGTGATATCGCAATCAGAGCTTGCATTGGCTCAGTTGAACTTTACTAAGATGGCGATTGAGCTTGAATCACAGGTTGAAAATCTGGAACCAGGAAGCCCTGATTTCCTATCCAACCAGGACGAATTATTTAATCAATTAAAAGATTTAAATTTAAGACAACAATCTGAAAAACGCTGGGAACAACGGTTTCCAGAGAGAACATTTTCTTCTGAAAAAGCTCTCTATGATGAAAGAAGTGATAATGCGGCAGTTTTGACTTTAGAATTGGGCGTGGAAATTACTGATGGAGAAGAAATATTTAAGCCTGTGAAGAATACGGTTTTAAGGGCGCTAGAAACAAAGAGTACGGAAAATGAAGAGATTATTGAACTTCGTAACAGCGCAGCAAGAGAACTAATTAGTTTGATTCGTCCAGAGATTCAGATGGAAGAAGAAGCTCAGAAGCTTATTCGAAATATGCAAGCTGAGTTTAATAAGGCCAGCAAAGATGAGATAGTAGAACTTAAAGAAAAGTATTCAAATGAACTTAAGGGATTAACCAGTACAATTAACGACAGAAAAGACAAAAATGCTGTTTTAGAAAAAGAACAATATGCCAAAAAAATCGTGAAAGAATTTGAAAGTAAATTTTCTGAGCTTGAAAAAAAACCAAATTACGATCCAGAGTTCTATGACATACTGAACAAACAAATCGAATCGGATACTTGGCTTGATGCAACTTCTAAGAGTAGTCTTTATAAGAAGGCCGGACTTTATAGATTGGCTTCAATGGATGTTCAGAAAATTGTTGATGATCAAGTTTTGTCTGATCTAGATACTCGATCAAGTGAACGTTTAGAGCTGGTTGGGAAAATGTGCGCCAATGTTTTGGGTGAAAATACAAGTGCTTCAGCATTTTTAAAAAAACTGGGTTTGAAATCGGGCCGTTTGGGCACTTGGATGAGTACCAATATGGCCCATGGGACTTATAAACTAGAGGATTCAAGTTTAGAGTTAAAATTTACTCCGAATGAACAACAGGTTTCTCTGTTGAAAGGGTTTTCTAAACAACGGTTGGAAATCCTCAGTACAAAACATAATGTTGCTGCGATGAAAGATGAATGTGAAGCAGATCTTCAGCAGTTAGAGAAAATTAGTAAACCAAAAGAACAGCAGCAACCTGAAATTGAGCAATTTGCAAGTTCCATAATAAATAAAAAAGCTGAAACTGAAGTGATTTTGTCAGAAATCAATGATGCTCCTGATGAACAATTAGAGGCTTTAGGTGCCTCATTGGCAAATAATACTTCTGGAGCAATGACCATAGAAACACTTCTCCAAAATCATCTTGGTTTAAATGGGCTGCTTGGTGGAGGAAATTGGCAAGTTAAATCTCCTGAAAGTTCATTAGAGGCAACCTCGATTCTTGGCTTTAATTTAAATAAAAAACAGGCCGTATTGTTAAAAGCCTTTTCCGAACAACGATTGCGTTCTTTAGATGCAGAAAAACAACGCCCAGCTTTCCTGAAATGCAAGGATGATTTAGATAGATTAGAAACTCTGTTGGAAGGCTTTGAAGAAGAAAAATCAACTCAATCATCTGAACCGCAACTAAAAGTCGAAGCAGCAGGGATGGACGAGTCACTCGCTCCTCAAGCAGAGACTCCTGGACCGAAAGGAGTCATTAGAACGAGGACAGTTACTAGAAAGATGAGACGACTATTAACTCCTGAAGAGCAGGAAGCAAGACGAGCTAATAGAGCTGCTTTAGAACAATCAACAACAACAGCTGCTAAAACAGAGCCTGAAGACTTGGATAAACAGCTTCGAGAGCAATTGTTGAAATCAAGACCGGCCTAGATGATCTTTCAGGGGTTGATGGCTGATAATTCTAATATGCCTGAAATTAAACCATGCTGGGCCTTTTTGAAGAAGGGTTAAAAGCCAAATGGGTTCGCTTAGAGATACAGATTTACATGTATTCACCCCGCCTTTTATCGCCAGTCAGACCTGCTCAACCTCAACAGCCTATGCCTGCGTTTAAAATTGCCAAAAAATGTGGCTCCGGAGAATTTGGCGATGTCTATGAGAGCACTTCTGGGCAGGCACTGAAAATTGTTGTTAACCGGCCTAATAATCAAGATGCGATAAGGTGTCTTAACCGTGAAGCCGTTGCCCTTATTCGCTGTCGTCAGTTGCATATTCCTAACGTGATTGGCATTATGGAGTATTCTGACCGCTGGGTGCAAACTCTGGATCATCAAGGCAATGTTCTTGAAATCCACAAAGATTCCTCTGCTCAAAATAGTTGCAGGATGATTGCGATGGAAATGGCAGAAGGTGGCTCGTTAGACGAAATTCTGAAACGAGGACCTATTACTGAAAAACAATGCAAAAAACTTGCTCTTCAGGTTCTTGATGCCTTACAAGGCCTTCATGAAAAAGCACAGATTGTACATCGTGATATTAAGCCCGCGAATATTGTTCTTTCTCATAAAGAAGTTAGATTAATTGATTTTGGGCTATGTTCTGATCAAACAAATCCGAAAACACCTCTAGGTACTCCGTATTATATGGCACCAGAAGTATGTTCCGCGTCTGCATTTCAGCCTTATACAGCGAAAGTTGACCTTTGGAGTTTAGGTGTCTTGCTTTATTATGCTGGTGTAGGTCAACTTCCATTCGAAGGACGCCTTCCAATAGATATTTCAAAGCGCATAGAACAGCACTTGTCTGGTCAGATACTCCTTCGCTTTCCTGATAACCTAAGCGCAGAAGCAGTTGATTTCATTTCTCATTTGCTTACCCATGAAAGAGTAAGACCTGATGCAAGAAGAGCACTCAATCACCCTTGGCTCAATTTATGCCATTGACAAAAACTCTCAAAGACAACAATCGGGCTTTATGAAAAGGTCCTGTCTTCTGCTTTCTGTCTTGATTGCTCTTTGTGTTTCGAATCCTATTTTATCGAATCATTTATTTTGGATATATTTTGAGCCTGTATTTGTGCCAGTAGCTATCTCAGATCTAACCGATGAAGATTATCGAGGCTTGATAACTCACTTTGCTGAACAAGAGTACATGCAAGCCATGTTCTTTGCTGGAATTGTTAGAGTTATCACTCGAGAAAATATTACAGTTGAAATATCAGGAGTGATAAGACAGGCTCCTCTTATTGATAGAAGAAACGCTCTGTTTTGGCTTGGAGTTGCCCAAAGAGTGAACTGGCGAGAGAGAAGGTTTTGGCCAGAACATATCGATGCTCTAGTTGCAAGAGCAGTTGAATTAAATCAAGAGACCCTTCAGCCAAGAAATAGATTTCATCGAGTCGTTAATTTTCTGAATGGTGAGCTAAGACCTATTGAGCACCAAATAAGCCACGGCCTGTCTAGCGGAAGAGAGCTCGTATCCCAGTTTGAGTAAGTTTTCTTTCAGCGTTCTGACTAAAGCCTGGTCTCGGTCGTCTATGTTCTGAAAATCGCCTTCTTCCATTTTTAGATAGCAATTCTGGATATGCGTGACTGTTTTAGTCTGTCTGGCGTAGTAATCTTCTTTGAGGCGTTTTAAATGCCCAGAAAATAGCGTGTGATAGTCGACTGGTTGGTCAGGCTGTTCCAGTCTGAATGCGCCAACGCGTGTAATCAGCGAGTTTCGGAACTCTTCAGGTCTTTCTGTCTTGGCCAGTAAAATATCTTCCACTTGGTTCATTAAGTCAGCATCAGGTTCAGCCAGCTTGCCAGTTAATGGGTTCAAGATTTTTTCTCTTTTGGTCCATGCAGAAACATTTCGGACATAACGCTCGAACAAATCAAAATGTGATCCCGGTTTAATCAAACCCAGAGAATTTTTAATCTCTTCGTCTAGTTGTTTCAAATAATGTCGACGAACCACTTGAATCAGATGCTCGGCGTTGCGATATTCTCTAACAGGTTCTCGTCTCAAAAAGTCATAAGAAGTTCGCTCTCGAATCAGATTTTGCAACTCTTCTAAAACAGCCACTGGAGACAAATGGTCGAAACTTCTGTTTTGGGAAGCATTCAGCAGAATATTTCTGATTTCTCGAGGAGATGCTCCAAATCTGCCTTCGTATTCAGTGTCATCTGCGTATTGCTTAAATAAAAATGGAATTAACTTTTTAAGCTCTTTAGATTCGTTTTGGCTAAGTCGCTCAGGAATAGAACCTGTGTCGTAAAGCTCTAGTTTTTCTAAGGGACTTAAAGTGCTTATGATGTCATCTTGGGCCTGGTTAAGCTGACCAAGTTTAGGCGCTTCAAGGCGCGTTAAAACTGCCCACATAGCAGCTATTTCCAAACTGTGAGGAGCAATATGGGTGCCTGTTAATGCCCTGGGGATCTGATTTTTGTAGATTTTGACTTCGTCTGAAAATCTCAGCAAATAAGGAACTTTGATGAGTTCGAAACGGCCTTTAAACGATTGCCAGTCGGGATATTCACGAAAGCCATTTAAGTGCAGGTCGTTTGAAGAAGCAATTATCAAGCTGTCTAAAAACAGGGATAGCACATCTAGGCTGGCCTGGGCTTGTTCTGTGGCAACAAGCAAGTATTTCCAAGATTCAATCGGGCGCTTCAGTAAGTCATTGTATTCTAATAGGCCCCTGTGGCCGTCTGTGAGTGCTCCGCCAGATTCAAAAAGAGTCATGTGTTGGAGGGCAGGGTGGAGTTGAACGAGAGATTGGTCTGCTGTTACTTGACGTGCATGTGCATCCACACTCATTTGAGGTTCTACACAACCAATTCCCATTCGATAGCGTTTTGAGAGATAAAAACGCTCTACTTGAATATGCTTGTAAACTTCAGAAGTATCTCCGTGATAGTTGACCAGCAACGCATCAAAAATCTTCTTGTTTTTAGCTGACAAATCCCCTTTTCTAAAGATATCAGCGATATTTAAATCAACCGCAACGTCTTTGATTAAAGCATCGCGATATTCTTTTTGCAGAAGCAATAAGGGGTGGTCTTTGTATTCGCACGTGATTTTAGATTCGATTTTTTCACTGTCTAGATAAGCATAGCTTTTGGGAGTATCGCTGCCGCTATTTTCAGAAGAAAAACCGATACCGCCTTGAATGGTTTTTTTCGGCGGAAAAACCCAGTTAAATCGATACAAAACTCCTTGTTCTTGATGGCTAAAATATTCGGCAGCCCGTACTAGGGCTCCGATTAAACTGGTTTTAGCAGAGCCGTTGGGGCCATGAAGCAAGATTAATCTATCAATGCGACCTGAGCGAACATAATTTTGAATCAGTCGAATGAGTTCTTCTTGAACCCGTTCTTGTCCCAAAACTTGACCTTCATGGTCGTTAAATTCGGCATCAAATAAACGATAGCGTCGTTTGTTTCCTGTTGGCAAGTTAACTGGATACTCACCAAAATATTGGATCACATCCCAAAAATATTGCGCGGCGTTTCTAAAGTGCCACTTGGGGTGAGCTTTCACCTCTTCTAAGTAGTCGTCAAAAGACAGAATGCTTCGGCTTTGTTTAAACTTCGACTTACTGTCTGAAACCCAAGTGTCCATGATGTCTCAAAAGTAGAACAGGTAAGATAAGTTAACCGTGTACGAAAATCGCATCGATTTCTGAAAGTCCATGAAAGCCAGCGCACCAACATCAAACTGAAAGCTCATTTCGTCTGTGAAGATATATTCGAGTCCTGGTCCGAGTTGCAGCATCATCCAAGCTTGTGAGCTGCTGGTTGTTGAAGTTGAGCTCTGCTGTGCGTTAGGATTATTAAACAACGTAAATAAGCCAACTCCGCCGAGCACAAACGGCCTCCAGGACTCTGTCATAAAGTTATAACGTAGGCCTGTGAGAGCATTAACGCCTGCGAGTACTTGCGTGTCTGAAAGATTATAATTTCTGGCATAAGCAAGCGACAGCGAAGTTTGAGTGACCCACCACAAGCTATAACCTGACAATGCGTATTGATAACCCAGGCCGAGTTTTACGGCATCTGTTGTTGGCCATTTATCCGGCTCTGGATTCGGTCTGAGGAACTACGCCGTTGTATCAAAACCTGTCCAGCCGAGTGTAAACTGGAACGCGTTGCTGTTGAAATACTGCGCATTAGCGGCGAAAGCAAACAAACAAGTGAGGCATAAAACTCTTCTCATCCGTTTTAAGTAACTCTAGTGCATTCCTGAAATCAAGTTATTTGTTGGAGAAGTTGATCCAATTAAACCGCTGCAAAGTTTGAAACTTATGGGTGGAATCTAAAATTATGCTCATCCGGCGTTCTAGAGATTCATGTGAGCACTCTTCAAGCTGTCCATTGCTCCATAAGATTTTAAAAGTTTTATCTGTCTTATTGTGTCCAACGATTACAGCATAATCAAATTGAGAATTCGAATTGGTCACTAAAGACACAACAGGGAGTAGAATGTCGAGATTCGCGTCGATATAGGATATTGCGGTTTCAAAATGTTCAGCTCCTTGTAACTCGGATCTGTCATAATCTCTGTAATAGTAGTTGTAGCACTGGATTAAGCTCCGTGGATTAAGTGCTATTTTATCGGTTTTCGGCATAAAATAGTCCGAGTGCACAATTAATGCGAAAGTACTCGCCACTGAGACTGTTAAATAGAGACCTCTGAGATGACCCTCAGTGCTCATACTCATAAAGAATCCTCCTAGCCCCATTCCACCCAAGACAACATCGATCATGAGATTGAAATTGGATACTTCAGATGAGTCAACGCAATATTGCAAAACCTTGTAAAATTCATGTTCGTGATGAGGCTGCCCCCTCAGAACGAGTGACCGAACAAAAGCTTGTGGTCCAGAATTCCTGCTGGGCTCATAACTGGGTTTCCCTTGAAAAGATACGCGTTGGGCTTTTAAGATGCGCTCTTCAGGTAGTGTGGTAGCAAACAAGCCAGTTGAAAAAATTAAAAACAGCGTGAGTTTTCCCATAACGTGTGAGTAAAACAAACGAATACTCAAATCTAGTCCCTTTTAGGAATATGGGGCACCATTCGTTTGTGTTATATTGCATGGTTGAAAATATCATCGTCAAGAAATCTTCTATTCAAGGCACAGGAGTTTTTGCTACAGCAAACTTCAAAAAAGGCGAGATTGTCTGTAAAATGCGCGGCGAAAAAATTTGTTTTCAGGAGCTTAAACGAAGATATGCCGATGGAAAAGAGAAAATATGTAATCCGCTTCAAAATTCAGAAAAAGAGTATTTTGACCTGGCTGAACCCTATGTCTACTTCAATCATTCTTGTACTCCTAACTGCGGTATTCGAAAAAAAGGGGAGCTTTTTGCACTTAAAAATATTCCTAAAAATACCGAACTTACTTATGATTATTCGACAACTGAGTGGACTTATGAAAAGTTTGGAAAATATAAAGACTGGGCCATGGAGTGCAATTGTGGTTCAGAACAGTGCAGAGGGACTCTGGGGCAATTTCCAACGTTAGACTCGAAATTAAAGAAAAAATACTTTGTTTTAGGGGCTTTGCAAGATTTTATTCTCAGAAAGCTTGAAAAGAAAATGTTTGCTTAACTTACAGCACCCCCCTTGCCGAAACCAAGCTATTTGATAAAAAATAAGCATGCTTTTAGATGTTTTAGTCATAGGCGGAGGCCATGCTGGCTGCGAGGCCGCTTTGTGCACGGCACGTTTGGGCCTCAAAACCCTCATGATTACGGGCTCACTCGATAGAATCGCTGCCATGAGCTGTAATCCGGCTATCGGCGGAGTCGGCAAAGGCCACTTGGTGAAGGAAATAGACGCGCTCGGGGGTGAAATGCCCCGAATTGCCGATTTGACAGGGATTCACTTTCGAACCCTCAATGCTTCCAGAGGTCCAGCTGTTCAGGCAACACGCTGTCAAAGCGATATGGAGCGCTATCGCCGTCGCATGACCGAAGTGATTTTTAGCACAGAAAATCTGAGTCTCAGGCAAGATGACGTGATTGCTTTGGTTTCAGAAGGCTCGCAAATTACAGGCGTTAGGACCAAACACAGTGGTGAGATAAAAGCCCGCTGTGTCATTATAACAACAGGCACTTTTATGGGTGGACAACTCCACCTAGGAAACGAAAAGATGCCGGGTGGCCGGGCAGGGGAAGCGCCTACTTCTGGATTGTCTCATTCTTTGGCGCAGCTGGGTCTTGAACTGGGCCGCCTCAAAACAGGTACTTGCCCAAGACTTGATTCTCGAACAATTGATTACACTTCGCTTGAAGAACAGCTACCTGAAACACCTGCGCCCATGTTTGCTTTTGAAAGCGAAGCTCCTGTCTTAAAGCAAATTTCTTGTCACATGACCCATACGAATGCTCAAACACATGGGGTCATCCAAGATGCTATTGCCTCCGGCAGGGCGCCGCTTTATAACGGTCAAATTGCGGGAACAGGCCCTAGATATTGCCCAAGTATAGAAGACAAAGTTACACGTTTTGCTCAAAAAGAATCGCATCTGATTTTCTTAGAACCGCAGGGGTTGGATACTTATGAAGTTTACCCTAATGGCCTTTCTACATCGTTGCCTCCTGCTGTTCAAATAGACTTTTTGCGTAGCATGAAG
This sequence comes from Myxococcaceae bacterium, assembly GCA_037134495.1. Classification (GTDB taxonomy): domain Bacteria; phylum Myxococcota; class UBA727; order UBA727; family JABDBI01; genus AER2-1. Next base: position 183 of record JBAXMC010000023.1, on the reverse strand, counting down.
GGTTTAGAACAAGTTGAAGTCACCCGTTGGGGCTATGCGGTCGAGTATGACTTTGTCAAACCGACTCAGCTTTACTCAACGCTCGAAACAAAGACTATTCAGGGACTTTACTGTGCGGGTCAGATTAACGGAACGACAGGTTATGAAGAAGCCGCGATTCAGGGCTTATTGGCAGGCATGAAT
>JBAXMC010000022.1:0-17381 GCA_037134495.1 Myxococcaceae bacterium | reverse complement strand
CGTTTAAGCTTAGTTTTACTTGTTTTTGTGATTGGTTGGTGGGCAACTTTTCGCGCCTTGCCGACTTTCAAAAGCCAAGATCCCAAAGAAATCGTGATCGATGAAGTTGCAGGGCAGGGCTTAGCGCTTGTATTTTGTCCGCCTGGTTGGATGGCTTTATTGCTAGGTTTTATTTTATTTAGACTGTTTGATATCTTGAAGCCCTGGCCGATTTCTTATGTGGACCGAAAAATCAAAAACGCTTTGGGGGTTATGCTTGATGACATGCTTGCTGGTGTGTTCGCGGCTTTGATTCTGCTTTGGGCTGTTATTTGACACATTTCTAGATCTATACTATTATGAAAGTAAGAAGGTAATACGGTATGGCTCGTAATCTGATTTCTATGTCAACTGTAACGGAGAAGGGGCAGGCAACAATTCCTGTTGAAATCCGTCATCGTCTAAAGCTTATTGCGGGTGATAAAGTAGGTTTCGAAGTTTCCGAAGGTAAAGTATTTCTCAGGCGCGTAGAACCTTTTGATTACCTCTATCATCAATCGTTATCAAAAACTTTATCAGAGTGGGATTCTCTTGAAGACGAAGAGGCTTACCGTGATTTATAAGCCATTTTCTGTCGTATTGGTTCCGTTTCCATTTACCGACTCAGGTGAACAGAAAAGGCGGCCCGCTTTGGTTTTAAGCACGCATGACTTTCAACAGAAGAACGGTCATGTAACTTTGGCGATGATTACGACGGCCAAGCATTCTTCTTGGTTGGGTGACCACCTAATTTTGGACTTAAAAAAAGCAGGTTTACCTGTTGCTTCGATGGTGCGGCAAAAAATATTCACACTCGATATCCGCCTCATTGAAAAAGAGTTGGGGCTCTTGTCTACAGAAGATCAGAAACTGGTGACAGAACACTGTTTCCGAAACTTTATGTCCTCAAGAGTCTGAAACTCTATTTATTCAGTGCCTCAATTTTATGTAAAACTCTCTCAGCCATCATTTTTATAAGGGGAGTTGGGTCGTTTTCATGAGCTTTGGCTAATTCAAAACCGGATTTAATTCCAAGATTGTATGGTATGAGTTCTGAAAACAAGCTGAGATTCGCTCCGATGACCAGTGGATCTTTATTGAACTTACTTTTCTCTGCTGCTTCTAAAGCGATGGGTCGATATTTTTCTTGTTCACTGAGGGTTATGTAATAGAACAAAGCTGCCATTATTTTGATGGGTTCAGAACTGGTGATGTTTTGTTCGGCTGCACGAGCAATTGCTTCATGCAAGAGAGTTTTATTTTCTCCTGATCCTCCTGAATCGGATAAACTAAAAATCAGAGTCAATAAAGCGTACTGGATGCTGCTGTTTGAACTGCTGCAGAGTCTTTCAAATGCCTCCAGGGCTTCATGGATACCAATATTATTTTTTGCCAGATCAGTGAATATCACAATGGCGATGGTTTGTGTGAATGGATTTAAACTTTGGCTGCCTTTGATGGCAATTGGAAGGCCAAAATTTTCCATAGACTCTGGTGAATTAATTAGCCTTGTTGCCAGGCCTAGCCCATTATGCTTTAAGGCCCAAGATTGCAACTCTTCAATGGAGTATTTTTGAAATAGCTTGTCTATGATAGCTTTTTGTCTCTCTTCTGTGTTTGTAAACGTGAGTTCAGCAATCTCATCTTTAAGTACTCCGACTTGGAAGTCTGATGGTTTGTTGATGGATTCAAGTGTGAACTCAATATCAGCAAAGTTCTGAATCACGTTGGACATGATAATTTCGTGTTCTTCAGATTTGAGCAGTACATAGTCACGTATGAGATCCCAGCGATTTCGGGCTTCACTGAGAAATTGGAACGTCAAATCTACGCCATGGCTTGCTTTGTAATAACTGAGCTTTAATTTGCCACTATGACTTTGCAGGGGCAAATTGATGGAGTAAGTTATTTCTCCGTTCTCAACTCGAATACCTGTTAGATAAAGTGGATATCTGTCTGATGTATTCAGGGATTTCCAAGCATTCTCAAAATCATCAGGCAAAATAAGATTATCTAAAGCCTGGCCATTCCAGGCGCCCATGCACGTATTGATAGATTGATGAACGAGCGTAAAAAAGTCTTCTAAATTCTGGGGTAGATGTCTGTTGAAGTCTGTTGCGGCTCCTAAAGCGCCTGCTGCCACGCTGAACATTTGTGAAGGCAAAAGCTCTGTATCGGTTAAATCTTTTTTGGCTGAAAGCAGAGACTCTACTTGGTTCAGATAACGTTCTAAATTCCAATTGTAGCTAAATTTAATTAATTCTTGTGGCGCTCTGGGCGCCCAGACTTTGAGTAAATCAAAGTAGTCTTCGATGCGTATCTTGAATTGCTCGATTCTTGTTGCATCTGTGCGTGACTTGAGCGTTTTAATCGATTGATCAAACAACTCTACATATTGCTCCATGGTGCTAACCGCAGCGATGGTTTGAAGCTTGTTGGAGAAGCCTAGAAAATCTTGTGAACTAAAATAATTTTCGAATTTATTCTGAAAATCAGCCCTTGTCTTAGTGAAGGTTTTTTCATTGCTCCACTTGGATAAGTCATATGAGTTCATTTGAGCTTTCTTATCTTGAAGCATGCTGAGATAAGTTTTCGAGTTTTGATATTCAGTGTCTAGATGAGTTAAGAGCTTCTCTGAGCCTATGCTCAAAAAATCATAGCTGGGTTGTAAGAGTGGCCATTTAAAAGTTTTCTCAGCTGCTTCCATAAACAAGCCGTTTAGCCACATGGGCAGGATTTGCAGAGCTTTCAAGTTGTCGATTAACTCAATAAGCTTGGGTTTATCTTGAGTTTGATCAACAAACTGCAGAAAACGCTGCGTTGTTTTTTCGGTGAGCGAAGCTTCACTGCCCAGCTCAGCAATTCTGAATAATTCTGGGTCACGTAAAATATTCTCACTGAGAATCTGAGTGGTCATAAGAGGCGTGAGTGTGTCTGCGATAAAGCGCTGACCTCCGGCATATTCAGCTTTGACGCTTTCTACAGAATAGGCATCGGCTAAATTATTGATGGCAGGCTGACTGACCAAACTTTCCAAAAAACGCTTCGGAAATAAACTCAGCAATTCTGGCAAATCTTGATTGGGGTTGTGTTTGATTTGGTCAATGAGTTCATGCGCATGCGTATTTAGATTTTCTAATTTAGGCAGGACTTTTGTAGCCAGCGCTTTTTGTTCAAGACAACCCGGTTCGTTCCAGTCACAATGAGCACGAGCACGTGTGCGCTGGGTTAGTTCATCCAGTTCTCGAACATGGTTCTCAAGGCGGTTTGCCAAACAAGTGATTTCTCCGAAGAAAGTTTCGGGCCTCATCTGGGGGGCCAAGCAGTACTGGGGCTGATGTGCGCCGACGCTGACACGCAGTGGCAGTGGGTAATTGAGCCAACCAGCGCGTAAAATACGTTGTTCAAATAAATCTCTGTAATCTTTTAAGCCCCATTCTTGCGTTGTGAGCTTCAATAATAAACCACGTTGCGTATCGATGAGCAGATTAACAGGGTCTGCTTGCAACCAAGTTCTGAGGGTTTCAAGCTGATCAGTCACGAAAATTAACTTGGAATCTCCTCGAAATACCGCTGATGCATGCGAGGTAGAATCAGCTTGGTCTGCTACGATAATGGCTCTGACACTGGGTCTGTCGAAACTAGGATCTGTATAAATTTTGAGGGCCGCTTCAAGGCTTTGTCCTAAAATAATTTGCTTCGAGTTTAGAATGCGAGTGACAGCGCTGTCGACAGGATTAATGCTGGTTAGCCTTATAATTTCTTGTTCTGAAAACGAATCCAATGCCATCAAATAGCTGGGTTTATTTTTCGAGTCAGGAATCACCAGAGGTCTGGCCTGGACAATATAAACCAGCTGGTGAGAAGGCTCGTAGACTAATTCGATATCCATGCGTTTTTGGTAGTAGGCATCGATGAGATTTCCTGCCCTAGCAACTTGTAAAATAGCTTTCTTATCTAAAGCAGGCAGTGTTTGAATCGATTCCGGATTGTTTTTCTCTTCGAGCCCGAAAACACCGTTTTCAAGCATAGGGACAATGCGTTTTGTTTTGCGTTTAAGCACGCTTTGAATTTCGCCAGATTGTTGAACATAGTAAGTATCCAGTGGAACAAGACTTTCGACTACGCCTTCGTTGTGCCCATAAGCACACTGGAGTGTATGAATGCCTGCTAGGCGAGCCGCTGTTTCTTCCGTGTAAAGCACGCAACCTACAGGAATATGTTTTGGATTTGTTGCACCGTTTAACTCTTCACCAATCATGCGTTGTATGAGCACAGGTGTGAGAGGTAAATCAGACAGGGTCTGGTCTCCAGCGCTTAAGCGCTGCATGAGTGAACGCTCTTCAAAATAAGAGCCAATAACTTGCCCAATGGCTGTTAGAACAGTTTTGGAGTCAGGTGATACGTTCCCGACGCTTAAGTTACCCCCAGCATTGGCTAGCTTGTCCGTATCTTCTTTGCCGGTGCTTCGAACCATAAGGCGCCAATGGTTTTGTTTGGCCTTGCTTAAAAAAGCATCCAGTGCTGGGATATGAGCGTTTGAAAGCTCAGAAAACCGAGCTTTAATTTGCTGAGCGAGGCTTAGATTGGAGTCTAAAAAAGCTTGACCGGAAGTTTGACGGATTTGCTCCCAATCTTTGGGTAAATCAAGACCTGATGTGAGTAAGACTTGTTGAATCACAGAACTAGGGATGCCTAGAAACTCTGGAACTTTAATCTTATTTTCGTGTTCAAAAAGTTTTTGAAGCAAGAGTAAATTAGCGCTTTTGTACCCGTAGCCTTCGAGCTCTGCTTTGTTTTCTAGTGCTTCAGGGCTGAATTTTGCAGCGGACAAGTTTATAGATATAAAAAATATAATATATTTCACTTTATAAGTATACTATAATAAGCGTGTTGATTTCAAGTTCTCGGTTGCAGGATTTGATTCAGTTTTGTAGAATAATTTTTTCATGAGAACTTTTTCTAAAATAACCATCTTTGTAATCGGCGTTCTGTTGCTTTGCAATGCTTGCCATAGCAGTTCATTGCGTTCGCTCGAACGCTCTCTTGGGGTTAGCAATCTGACTTCTCTGAAGCGAGGGCAGAATCAAGAGCGTTGGGGGCTTAAAGATAACCCACACTGTGATCGAGCCGTTATTCTCAAAGATTTGTCAGAGCTTGGATTTGTGGATGCTGTTAAGCCTAAATATTTAAATTATCACACGGCTGTTTTGCTTGGAGCTACGCGCCCGCGTATGCAAAGCAGGATCGACTACCTTATCCAAATCTGGAAAGAAGGGGTTCGATTTAAGCGGATTGTGTTTTTGACCGGTGATAGAACAATGAGCACTGTAGATTGACCTAATCACGCCAAAAATGAAACAGAGCTTTTTAAACAGCTTTGGGCACAGGCTGACTGCCAGAAATTTTGTTTCATTGATTGATTTTGATTTCAAATTGCTTTTCGGCTAAGCTCCCACCGGGAGACCATACGAATGATTCAGAAAATTGCACCAGAGGCCTTAAGATGGCAATTTGAAGACTTGTCATTGGTGCGAGCTGGATTGTCAGTCAAGAGAAAGCGACCCCCAAAAGCCGATCGTTTTGGTGCCATGGTTCAACAAAGAGCTCTCTCGGCCTTAGAAATGGGTTTGGGGATCCGTCAACGCGGTTTTAATATTTTCGTGGTGGGTGAATCTGGGACCGGTAGAACTTCAACCGTGAATCAACTCTTGTCTGATCGAGCAGAAAAAGAACCGACTCCAGATGACATTGTCTTGCTCTATAATTTCGAAAACCGTGACAGGCCTTTGGCTGTTTCTGTTGCTCCAGGGCTGGGTCCTAAGCTTAAAAAAACCTACGATACCTTTGTTGAACGGATGCTGGCTGATTTAGAAAAAACTTTTGAGTCAGAGCGCTATTTAGGTGAGCGTCAAGAAATCCAAGACCAATGCCAAATTAAAACCGATGATATTTTAAAAACTATCGAAGAAGAAGCTCACGAGAAAGGCTTCGTACTACAACGTGCTTCAGCTGCGCTTACGATTACACCTGCCAATAGAAAAGGCGAAGCGATTTCTGAAGAAGAATTTGAAAATTTGAGCGACAAAGCTAAGCAGCTTTTAGAACAACACGCAGAGAAATTAGAAGCTCATCTAGAAGACTCGATCCGGCGAATTAGGAGTTTAGAACGAGAAGCAGAAGATACCATTGAGGCACTCGAAAGAAAAACGGCCAATATGATTCTCATGCCTATCTTTGAGAATGCGCGAACCGGCTGGAAAGCATTTCCAAGAATCATCGATCACTTGGAAGCTTGCCACGAAGATGTGCTCAATCGCTTAAGGCGCTTAATCCCAGATGATCGCATGCAGGCTTCAGAAACACCTGAGGCCGGTAACCCCAAAAAACGCATTCACGAAGATGAAGAAGATTTCGATCACGATGAGCCTGCACTGATTAGATACCGTGTGAATGTCCTGGTGACACATAGTAAATCTTCAGGGGCACCTGTTGTTCAAGAAACGCATCCAACTTCTTCAAACTTAATTGGCCGCATTGAACAGCGTTTGCGTGGGGGTGAAACCATGACGGATCACACACGCATCCGTGCAGGTGCGCTTTATCAAGCCAACGGTGGTTATTTGTTGCTCGAGGCAGGTGATCTCCTCAGAGACCCTTCCGCCTGGGAAGGTCTGAAGCGTGCACTTAAAAACCGCGCGGTAGAATTAGATGACCCAGGTGAACCCGGTCGAATGGTTTCAGTAGCTTCTTTGAGACCTGAACCTGTGCCGCTTGAAATCAAAGTGATTTTGATCGGCATCCCAGAGCTTTATTATGTGCTTTCAAAAACAGACCTTGAGTTTAGCAAGCTGTTTAAAGTCAAAGCCGATTTTGACAATGAGATGACGCGTTCTGATGAACATATTGAACGCTATGTAAAGTTTTTGAGTGGTCTGTGCTTAGATGAAAAACTGAGAACTCTCACTCCTGAAGGCGCTGCCCGCGTGATCGAGCAGGCCGTACGAGCTTCAGGGAATCAGAAAAAACTCACTTCTCGCATCGGAGAAATGGCTGATTTGGTTCGTGAAGCTAATTATTGGGCAGGCAAAGAAAAGGCGCGCTTAATCGATCGAAGTCATATCCAAAAAGCTCTTAAAGCGCATGCTGAACGCGAAGGTTTTTTGCAGACCCAAATGATTGAAGATATTTTGGAAAACCGAGTTTCTATTGAGACAGAAGGCTCTGTCGTTGGCCAAGCGAATGCCATGACGGTAATAGAGCTGGGTAGTTATGAGTTTGGTGTGCCACTTCGTGTGACTTGCCGAGTTACTTCAGGCAAAGGCGATATTGTTGATATTGAACGAGAAACAGAGCAGGGCGGGCCGATTCACACCAAGGGTCGTTTGATTATTAAAGGCTTCTTGGCTCATTGTTTTGGTCGAGAGATTCCCATGAGTTTCAATGCAATTTTGTGCATGGAACAAACCTACGGAGAAATCGACGGTGATTCAGCGACTCTTGCTGAAGCCTGTACGCTGTTTTCGAGTTTAAGCAATATTCCTATTCAGCAGAGATTTGCGATTACGGGTTCTATGGACCAACGAGGGCAAATCCAGGCAGTGGGTGGAGTAAACGAAAAGATCGAAGGTTTTTTCAATGTTTGCAAAGCCCGTGGAACTTCTACTGTTCACGGTGTGATTATCCCAGCCAGCAATGCACTCGATATTAACTTAAACGACGAAGTCGTTGAAGCATGTTCAAAAGGCGAATTCGAGATTTACACGGCCAATACTTTCTATGATGCCATCAAGCTGCTTACCGGCCATGACTGGGAGCAGAGCTTGCAAAAAGAAGTCATGAAAGCTTTGGAGCATTTTAGAAAAATTGGAAAGTTTCAACCAGAAAATTGACCGGAAACTCATACCCCTTGCCTAAACAAAAATAATATTGTAAGAAGCTTCGATATTTTTGTTGTTGAGGATATAATTTATGAGTCTTAATTTAATCTTTGCAATTGCGGCATCTTTTATGTCGATCACGGCTTCTGCACAAAGCGGTAACTTGCTCAAAACGATTTCCGAAGGTGTTTTGAATCGACAAAAAATACTAGAAGAAGCCCAGAAAAGAAATTTAGGTATTGCGGGCCTTTTTGAGGTTAAAAAATCCTATTCAGAAACGATGAGAGAGCGCAGAAAGCGCATTGCAGCAGTTCGTCAAGAGCTTTTAGAATCCAATCTAATTTCTAAATCTTCACAGGAAGCAGAAGCTGAGCTGCTTTCTTTGTTGGCTTTAGGTTCATTGCCAAGCGAGTCTCAAGAGACAGAAGAATCTTTGTTGCCACAAAAAGTGGCTCAGTCTCAAAGTTGGCAAGTTCCGGGAATGCGGATGGCACCAAGTTCGCCAAGTTCGACAGGTTCACCAAATTCTGCACAAAACAATGCAGAAGCTTCTTCGCAACCGCAAGCCGCGTTCTCACAGTTATGGCACCCCCCTTATAACATGAAGATGCTCTCTGTTCCTCATGTCCCGCCGAGACAGTTGTTTCCCTTTGATATCGAAGCCAATCCTGAGGAACTGACTGGCGAGGTTTTTTTGGGCCAGCTGTCGCAAAATATAACCAAGGAGCGTATTCACAGCCTTATTATCGCGATCAGCAACCACTTTCAAATACCTCTGTATGTTGGGAATGTTGTAATCTACCATCGTAGTGGAGTCTGCGCATTCGTGACTATCAACAGCTCTGCCGTGCCCTTTCTCCTCAAACTGCGAGACTCGTTTGTTGTTGAGGATTCTGCGGAAATTGCATGGTTCGTAGAAGACGAGAGTCAGCGTTTACTTCTCGCTTCGTATTTTAGTTCTCGAAATATATGGCCACGGAAACCGATCGTCATCGAGACCCGTGTATCACCATCGGCCCCGAAAAAGATTTCTGAGCTTCTTTCTGTGCCTTTGGCGCAGCCGGGAAATCTTGGCATCAGCATCCCTCTTATTCTTCCTCAGGCAGTGCAGCCACAGGACCTTTCTCAAACGCTGTTGGTGTTGGTGTCCCGGCAGTTGTTCTGCAGAAGGTGCCCAAATCAGCTGCTGCAACTGGAAACGATTAACCAGCCGGCATTGGCCAGCCTATTGTGTGGTGTTTGTAATCTTCCGTTGTTCGGCTCGCTTGTTTGGATGTGCCGCTGTGGGGGGATTCTTCCTTTCTGCTTGTCTCATGCTCAATAGAGCAAAAGGAAAATTGAGCCCGGGCTTGCATTTGGAATTGGCCTCAAGATAGGATTCTTCTGTGGCTTTCATTGTTCTCAGAATTGTTTTTTTAAATCTGTTTTTGATTTCTTGCTCAGTGACAACGCCGAAGGTCATCGAAAAAAGCGTCACGCAAAGACAGGTGGCTCTTGAACAACAGCTTGATTTAAATAATCTCAATGGAAATGTTCGATTTGTTATTGCTAGAGCTTTGCCTGATACGAACTTTTCTTTCTCTTTATCTGCGATTCAGATTGGTAAATACATAGATCAGCCTAGAACCATATTGTCTGATCTGTTTCAAATTAATTTAAAAAATCTAACCGATGAAAAGACCGTTTGGTTTAAAGACGCAAAACTCCAATCAGGAGAAGAATATTCGTACTTGAAAATCAGATCAGTAACCGTTCCCATGGTGAAATTTTCAACCCTGGAGAATCGGCAGTATGTTGTGGTGATAGCTATTGGCGCGAACCCGCAAAGGCAATTTGTTGAATATGTTGCCGAAGTTAAAAACGGTGCGATTTCCAAGACACTTTATGTTGATATGGAGGGTACAGAATCTTGGCCAATGCCTCTCCATTCTCCGGGAACTAAAACTCGTTCTGTGTGTGGGAATGGCATTATAGAAGCGGGTGAGCAGTGTGATGATGGTAATCAATCCAATTTTGATGGCTGCACACCGGACTGTCAGTTCGAAGCGGGCTTCCCTCTTTGCACCTGGAGTTGTGATGATCCTGTTTGTCCTGCTTTTTGCAAACCAGTTTGTAAGCCGCCAAGATGCCAGATTCAGTGTGGCCCCCTTGGGTCTAGTTCTCCGGGTTGTGTTTGTGACGTGAAGTGTGAGAAACCTCTCTGCGAAATCAGATGTCCTTCTTCGGATACCTGCGAATCAGATGTGTGTCCTCAGTGCGAAACAGTTTGTCAACCTGCGAACTGTTCTGTTTCTTGTCAAGGTGAGACATGTACTCTGCCGACACCAAATTGTTCAGTTCTTTGTGAAGAAACTAAGTGCAACTGGGAATGTCAAAAGCCGACCAAATGTCGGGAACCAACTTGTAACCTTACATGCCAGAGTGAGTTTCATGCAGATTGCTAAAATTATAATTACTCTTGTGCTCAGTATCTCTTTGTTCTCAAATGCTGCTTTCGCTTGTCATCCTGAATGCAGCTATGTCTGTGATGATCCGGTATGCCTTGCTCAGTGTACTTTAAATTGCTCTCCGACTTGTGAAGATCAAAACTGTAGTTGCAGTAGCTATGCATTAACAGATATCCTGAGTTGTCCAGGCCCTCTACAGGGTTTTTGTCCAACCTGTGTTGTTAGTATGATCGGCAATAATTGCACCAATAATCTCCAACAAACATGTTCTTGCAAGATTGCAACTGGGCCTCAAAGTTGTAACTGGAATTGCACAACACCCAGTTCCTGTCGTGCACTAAGGTGCGAGCTCCAGTGCGAACAACCGGCTTGTAGTGCGACACCACCACCTGGCTGATTGGAAGTTTCAACCAGACAAATTTGACGATGATAACAGATGATGTTATCATATGCTTATGAGAACCATTGTTGACCTAAGAGAGGAACAAATTTTAGAGTTGTCTGAGATCTGTGCGAGGATTAAAATTTCCCGTGCTGAGGCGATTAGGAAGGCTATTGATTGGTTTGCTAAGAGCGTTCTTCCTCAGGTTTCTGGTCAAGAAGCCTTTGGGATTTGGAAAGATCGTAGGTTGGATTCTTTGGAATATATAGATCAACTACGCAATGAATGGGATTCGTATGAAAGCAGTCTTTGATAGTAATCTGTTGATCGATTATTTAAAGGGTGACTCCCGAGCTGAAGCTGAGATTGAAAAATATTCAGATCCATTGATCAGCATTGTGACATGGATTGAGCTTTTGGTTGGTTCAAGAAATCCCGAAGAAGATAGAAAGATTAGGCAATTTCTGCAAAGGTTCCGTGTGATAGGTCTCTCAAAAGAAGTTGCAGAAGAGGCAATTCTGTTGAGACGAGTTCACCGGATCAGGTTGCCTGATGCAATTATCTGGGGGACAGCAAAAGTCGAACGTTGCCTTTTGGTGACTCGCAACACCAAGGATTTTCCTGAAAATGATGTTTCAATCAGAATTCCTTTCCGATTTGTTTGATGAGCACTGATATGCTAAGCGACTTGTCTTATGTCCAAGCAAAACGCGATTAGTCCTACACGTGCTGAAAATTACCCCGAATGGTACCAACAGGTGATCAAAGCTGCTGATCTAGCAGAAAACTCACCGGTTCGAGGCTGCATGGTTATCAAACCGTGGGGCTATGGCGTTTGGGAGCTGATCCAGCAAAACTTGGACAAAATGATCAAAGATACAGGCCATGAAAACGCATATTTTCCATTGTTAATCCCTGTAAGTTTTCTGGCTAAAGAAGCTGCTCACGTTGAAGGCTTTGCCAAAGAATGCGCTGTTGTTACGCATCATAGGCTTGAAGCTGATGGTGAAGGTGGTCTAAAACCTGCGGGCTTATTGGAAGAGCCTTATGTGATCCGGCCTACTAGCGAGATCATTATTGGGTATTCTTATTCAAAATGGGTGCAGTCTTATCGTGATTTACCAATTTTGATTAACCAGTGGGCCAACGTGATGCGCTGGGAAATGCGTACGCGTATGTTTCTAAGAACCAGCGAATTCTTGTGGCAAGAAGGACATACGGTTCATGCAACAGCCAAAGAAGCTCAAATAGAAACGCTTAAAATGCTGGATGTCTATGAAGACTTTGCCCGTAATTATCTGGCTATTCCTGTTATTAAAGGCATGAAAACTTCGGACGAACGCTTCCCAGGTGCCGTAGACACCTATTGTATCGAAGCCATGATGCAAGATGGCAAAGCACTTCAAGCCGGAACTTCACACTTTTTAGGTCAAAATTTTGCTGAGGCTTCTGAAATTAGATTTACAGATGAGTCGGGTCAAATTCAGACAGCTTGGACGACTTCTTGGGGAGTTTCTACGCGTTTAATGGGCGGCTTAATCATGGCTCATAGCGATGATGATGGTTTGGTTCTGCCCCCTAAAGTTGCGCCTAAACAAGTTGTTATCTTGCCATTTTTGAAAAACCCGGAAGAAGATGCTCAAGTGTTAGCTTTTTGTGAAAATTTAGCTACTGATTTGAAAGCCAAATCTATACGTGTATTAATCGATAAGCGAGACTTGAGAGGTGGCGAAAAAACTTGGCAGCATATTAAAAAAGGTGTGCCGCTTAGAATCGAAGTAGGTCCCAGAGACTTAGCTAAAAATCAAATAGTCATAGCCCGCAGAGATAAGCCACATAGTGAAAAGCAGTTTGTAAACCCAGAAGAATTTCTAGGACAAGTAGAAGGTATCTTAGAAAATATGCAAGTTGGTTTGCTTAATAAAGCCGAAGAATTTCGCAATCAAAATACGCGCGAGATTAATACGCTGGCCGAGTTTGAAGCCTATTTTGAGAAAGACTCAGGTTTTGCTTTGTGCCATTGGAATGAAGCTGCGATTGGGCATGAAATCTTGGCTAAGTATAAAGTTACCCCGCGTTGTATCCCGGTGGATGGGCCAAAAGAAGCAGGCAAATGCTTATTTACAGGCCAACCGAGTACGCAGCGCCTTATTTTTGCAAAGGCTTATTAGGACTTGCTCATTTTGTGAAAAATGCTAGGGTTCGAGCCTTCAAAGGAGTTTTTATGGCAATTTGTACTCTTACTGGTAAATCTTGGATGAATGGAAACCGCGTTTCCCACTCCAATATCAAGACCAAACGCAAGCTGAGCGCTAACATTCAGAAGAAACGCATTTTCGACGTCGAAAGTGGTCGTTTTATTCGTGTAGCTCTCTCGACTCGTGCTCTTAGAACTTTAAACAAAAAAACTCTTTCTGCTTGTCTGTCTAAATTTTGTGCTTAGCCTATAGGCATGAAATTTAAACCTTTAAACGATCGTATTTTGTTGAAACGCGTTGAAGCTGAGGAGAAAACCCTCGGTGGTCTGTTTATTCCAGACAACGCAAAAGAAAAACCCATGCAAGGCGTGGTCGTCGCCGTAGGCGAGGGTAAACACCTCGAAAATGGCTCAGTGAGACCTCTTGAAGTCAAAGTTGACCAAACTGTATTCTTTAGAAAATACGCAGGCAACGAAGTGACAATAGACGGTACCGATTACATGATCATGCGCGAAGACGAAATTTTGGCAGTAGGAGTTTAATCATGTCAGCAAAAGAAATACATTTTTCAGTCGATGCTCGTAATGAAATCGCAAAGGGCGTCAATGCTCTTGCCAACGCAGTCAAAGTCACGTTAGGTCCTAAGGGCCGCAATGTGATTATTGCTAAGTCTTTTGGTTCACCTATCGTGACCAAAGACGGTGTGACCGTTGCCAAAGAGATTGAGCTTTCAAACAGATTCGAAAACATGGGCGCTCAGATGGTCAAAGAAGTCGCTTCTAAGACTTCTGATAAAGCCGGTGATGGAACCACAACCGCAACAGTACTTGCTCAATCGCTTTTTACAGAAGGCATGAAGCTGGTAGCTGCAGGACATAACCCCATGGAACTTAAACGCGGCATTGATAAAGGCGTTGAAAGACTGGTAGAAGGCCTCAAAGCTTTGTCTCATCCGATTAAAGATCACAAAGAGATCGCTCAAATCGGTACGATTTCCGCCAATGGCGAAGAAGAAATCGGCAATATTTTGGCCGAAGCCATGGAAAAAGTTGGCAAAGAAGGCGTGATCACGGTTGAAGAAGCTAAGAGCCTCGATACTACTTTAGAAGTTGTTGAAGGCATGCAGTTCGATCGCGGTTATTTGTCTCCATACTTTGTGACTGATTCAGAGCGCATGGAAGTGTCTTTGAATGACGCTTTTGTTTTGGTTTATGAGAAAAAAATCTCGAGTATGAACGATCTATTGCCAGTTCTAGAGCCTGTCGCCAAAAGCGGCCGTCCATTGCTCATTATTGCTGAAGACGTAGAAAGCGAAGCTTTAGCGACTTTGGTTGTAAACAAGCTTCGTGGAACGCTCAAAATTGCAGCTGTAAAAGCTCCAGGATTTGGTGATCGCCGCAAAGCTATGCTTGAAGACATCGCATGTCTGACAGGCGCTAAGTTTATCTCTGAAGATCAGGGCTGGAAACTCGAAAACGTGACTGTAAACGAACTTGGTTCGGTTAAATTAGTCACGATCGATAAAGACAACACGATTTTGGTCGATGGTGCTGGTAAACAAGCTGATATCGAAGCTCGCGTGAAGCAAATGCGTGCTCAGATGGAAGTGACTACTTCTGATTATGACCGCGAAAAGCTTGAAGAGAGACTAGCCAAATTGGTCGGTGGTGTCGCTGTCATCAAAGTCGGTGCTCCAACTGAAGCTGAAATGAAAGAGAAGAAAGCTCGCGTTGAAGACGCTTTGCATGCGACCCGTGCAGCCGTTCAAGAAGGCGTGATCCCAGGTGGCGGTGTGGCTTTGATCAGGGCTGCTCAAAACAGCAAACTGGCTGAATTTGAACCAGGAACTGCTGAGCAAAAAATCGGTATCGGTTTGTTGCTTCGAGCCATTGAAGAGCCACTGCGTCAGATTGCTAAGAATGCAGGTTTCGAAGGTTCTGTGGTTGCTAATAAAGTGAAAGAAGGCACAGGCGCTTTTGGCTTTAATGCAGCAACTGAAGTCTACGAAGACTTGGTAGCAGCAGGCGTGATTGACCCGACTAAAGTTGCCAGAACAGCGCTTCAAAATGCTGCTTCGGTTGCTTCTTTGATGCTGACCACAGAAGCCATGATTGCTGAGGCACCGAAAGCTGAAAAAGCAGCTGCTCAAGCTGGTGGTGACTACGGCCAAGACATGGATTACTAGGTTTTAAAATCTGGTTAGTTTTCGAAAGCCTTCCCATTTGGGAGGGCTTTGAGGTATAAATAGCTATGGGAAAATCACAAGACGCTCGCAAAGAAACAAAAAAAGCACCGCTAAAGACTCCAAAAGAGAAAAAAGCTGAAAAAAGAGCTAAAAAAGGGAAGTAAACTGTACAAAGTGGATCCAAAGTGTTACACTTGATCCATGGTTGCAAGAAATCCTAGGATCAATACGACTTTTGAAGAAGAGACTGCTGTTGTTTTAGCAGAGATGGCGCGCCAAGCTCATAAGTCCGTTTCTAGTGTGGTTAAAGAACTAACGCTTGAAGCATTGGAAATGCGCGAAGATTTCTATTTGTCTCGTTTGGCTAATAAGCTTGATCAAGAAGGCGTTCGGACATTTAGCCATGATGATGCTTGGAAATGAGATACGAAATTCGTTATCAAGAAGAAGTTGTTGTTAGACATATTCCTGAATTGCCAACATCTATGAAGCTCTTAATCAAGCGAGCTATAGAAGAACGCTTAACAGTAGACCCAATTGGACTCGGAAAGCCGCTTCGTTATAGTTTAAAAGGACACCGCCGCTTGCGGGTAGGCGATTATCGAGTTGTCTACAAGATTGATGTTCAAGCCTCAACTGTTTTGGTTGTAGCAATTAAACATCGGAAAGATGTGTACGAGTAGGCTGCAAATACCAGCTGTAATATACCGCGTCCATGACCGAAACAAACAAATGCTCAAACATGGTCAAGTAAGTAAAGATCTGTAATTTGGCAGACCCTTCGGCATGACGCTGAGAGAATAGGCTTGCTTGTTCAAGTCCATGCAAGATGATTCGAAGAAGTTGTCTTATACTTTTATAGGTCTCTTCTTTAGATTCTATGAGTGACTCTGTGTTTTTGGTGCAGAGTGAATAAAAACTAACAGCTTCTAGTACTACCAAGCCTCCTCCAACGATGGGTCTGAGTGTGTTCATGCGATAATACCGTGCGTAGTGCTCACTTAAAGAGAGCAATGTTCCAGGTATGGATGATTCCAGCCATACCCAAGTCTGTGTAGAATTATCTCCCCAATCTAGATTCTTTTCAAACAAAAGGGGTATTTTGAGTAATGCTTTGGCTGCATTAGAATCAAAGGGTACCTGTATGGACTGAGCTATGTTTTCTGCGGTCAGATCTTCATAACTTCCTGTGGATATCAGCGAAGGTCCCCTAGCAGCTCTGAGGCCTTCACGAATTATGCGACTAGCAAAAATAGAGCTTTCTTTAAAAGATATTTTTTCCCTGAGCCATAAAAGCACAAAATCGCTCATGGTATTTGCGGTCCCTGAAAGAGCTGCAAGTTCAGTTTTGCCTGAATATTTGAAATAAGATTTAGTGGCTTTAAACGGACCGTTCATTACAGCAATCCCAACATCCCAGCGGCTGGAAGGCTCATAGCAATTGGGTTCGTTATCGGCACACATCAAATTTGCCGGAACAACAAACTTAGGGATAGACTGGATTGAAGCAGGACAGGTGTCGCTTTGCCATTCTGGAAGGGATAAAAAATAATAATAGAATGGATCAAATATGTTTGAAATGTTTTGAGCTAATAGAGCGGTCGAGAGACAACAAGCAAAAATTAATTTTCTCATCGTATGTAAAGCCCGCCATTAATATCCAATGTATGACCTGTAATATATCGGGCTTCTTCGCTGGCCAGAAAAGTGGCTGCATGAGCAATGTCTTCTGGCTCTCCTATGAAACCCAGAGGAATAGGCAGGGGGGGCTGAATAGAAGCTGTCATGTCGGTTTTAACCAATCCAGGCGCGATTGCATTCACAGTGATCTGTCTTGAGGCAAGCTCTAATGCGAGTGACTTTGTTAGCCCTAAAAGCCCTGCTTTACTTGCAGCATAAGTAACTTGGCCAGCATTGCCCATTTCTCCAACGATACTGGATAGATTGATGATCCGACCCCAATGTTGTTTGATCATATGACGCGAGCAAGCGCGTGCGCAGTAGAATGCACCGCTTAAGTTTGTGTCTAACACGGCTTGCCAATCAGTGTCTTTGGCGCGCATCAATAAGCTGTCTTTAGAAATCCCGGCGTTGTTAACCAAGATATCTATTGGCAGTTTTTCTAAAGCTGTTCGTACTTCGTTTGAATCGCCAACATTGAAGCGAAGAATTTTGGGTGTTTGGCCAGTGAGTTGCTTGATTTGATCAGCCGTTTCAGAAACGGCAACCTCGTTGGTGTGATAGTTGAGAATTACATCTGCGCCTTCCTGT
>JBAXMC010000021.1:0-17897 GCA_037134495.1 Myxococcaceae bacterium | reverse complement strand
CGCAAAGCGCACGGGCAGGCCTGGGAAAAAAGGATTAGGTCAAGTCAAAACAGAACTCGATTGGCCTGTTACAAATCCTTGTTAGTTCAAAATCCCCCTTAATCCCCCTTTGCAAAGGGGGAGACAGAACCAGGCCTGATCAACATTGACTTTGAAAGAGCGTTTCATCTAAGTTAAACAGCATGGCACTGCCTTCGAAAAAAAAGCGGTCGTTTTATATGCCCGAAGCCTTATTAAAAGAAATTGCTTTTGAGGCACAGCGACAAGACAGAAGCCTGTCTTGGATGGTTCAACAGGCTTGGAAAATAGCCCGGCACGACATCCAAAAACTACCGTCTATTACAGATGTCTTTGAATCTAAAGCCCAAGCTCCTTCTTCCGTTCTTCAGCCGTAGGAAGAGGGTCTTGTTTCTGAGTAATATTCTGACATTGCGGTGATTTTTCTGCGTTGATCGCTATCCAGCTCTTCTTGTCAGCCGGCAAAGCAGATTCATCATAGATCGCATTCACAGGGCATTCAGGCTCGCAAGCGCCGCAATCAATGCATTCATCTGGGTTAATATAAAGCTGTCCCTCGTCGCCATAAAAGCAATCCACGGGACACACAGAAACACAGTCGGTAAATCGACAACGTTGACAATTATCAGTCACTACGAAAGCCATAGATGCCTCTCCTAACTTACTTATTGAGCCTAAACAAGAGTGATTCCCCATGCCCTGGGCCTAGAATCACTTTGAGCTTATCCTGATACACGAAAGACTGCTCAGTCGGAATATGTGGCACATGATGACACGAACGACACTGACTTTCTGGGACAGCTCTTTGAATTTTTGTTTTATCGCCTTTCACAGCATGCAAACTTCCAGGACCATGACAAGATTCACACTGAACATTTTTTCTAAAATCGACATCCTGTGCCTTACAGTAACCCCCAGGTTTCATAAACCCAACACTGTGACAACCAATACAGTTACGATCTAAAATTTTATTCTTATCTTGAAGTGTCTTCCAGGCAATCGAGTGTCCCGATATGCGCTCCATTACTTGCCCTGTTTCTGTTTTCGCCTGAACTTTAACCAACGCTTTTTTCCAAAATTCATAGGCTGGCGCATGACAAGTTTTGCAAGTTTCTGCCCCTACATAAGAAGCTTCGCCTAATTTTAGCTTTGGGCACTCAAGATTATTTTCGCAAGCGGCAAGTCTTTCAGGGAGATTTTTTTCATAAGTTTTGAGCTTCTCAGCGATTTCAGGATCTGGCTTTAGATTGCGCTTAATGGGAATCGCTTTGAAACGTAAATAAGCGCCCTTCAAAGGCTTATCTTGTGCTTTTTTTAAATTAATTATTTCTTGCTCGGCAAGCTTAATGCGAGAGGCCAGAAAGTCATTCTGGGGTCTTGTTTTCAAAGCTTCTATGCGTTTTTGAATCAGCTCAAGCTCCCGATCACGATCTTGCTTACGGGTGTCTAATTGAAGCGGTTCTTTGGTTTTAGCATCAAGATTAAAAAACTGAACAACGCCAAGATATTGGCCTTGAGATCCTGCCGACAACACGTAAGGACCAGAAGCATTGAGTTTAAAAGGCGGCAACAAAATATCAGCTGGTGCTTGTCCCCAAATAATCAGATCAACGCCTGACAATAATTCTAGTTTATCAAGTTGCTCTCTGGGAAGCTGCACAATGGCAATTTTCAGGTTAGGTGCAAGTTGCACATAGGCCAGACCATCAGATCCGAGCACTGGCAATTGATTTTGGGTGAGCAGCTCTAAATTATCAAATGGACTCAGAACAGTTCCTGTAAGACTTAAGTTTTTGAGCGTTGAGATTAATAAACTAATCTTTTCTTGATCAACGCAAGAATTATTCTGTTTGGGATCAAACAACATATCTCCGGCATCAACAAAAGTTGCATCTGGATATTGCTTCACTAAACCAGCGAGCCGAGACAGGCCTCCTAAAGGGTCACTGGTACAGCCACAGGGCTCGACATAGCCCTGAAGTCTCGTGGTGAAAAGCAAAGTGGGTTCGTTTGATTTTTTCTGACATTGGCAACCCGAAAAAATCAAAAAAAATAGGCAAAAAAAACTACCGGCTCTTACCCTGATCTTTTTCGTCAAATCGCCTGTTAAGCAATTCGGCCGCAAGCGGCAGATCAAACTCGAGATCCATCGCTGCCCGATATGTTTGATAGCCGCAGTAGATACAGGAAAAATACTCATCTCCATTATAAGACCGTGCAAGCACAACACCCATGCTGTGACATTTAGGACACTCCCCACGAACACGCTGCCGTTTTTGCGGACCACCAGCAAGCGGCTGCGTATTGGGTTTACTAACAGACCCCTTAGATACCATCTTTTGCTTATCTTTGGCGCCTTGTTTTTTCTCTGTCGCTTGCTTTAACTGCATCCTGTATTGATTAATCGCTGTCAGAATCGTTTTACTGAGATCAGCATTCGAGGGTGCTTGCCAAAGTTTCAACAGCTCCGCAGATAATAATTCTCGAGCTGTTCCTCTTTGTGAATCTGGACCTGACTTTGCTTGAATCCTAAATCGATCTAGTAAAGCTCCTATACTGCCCTCAGCTCGATCGGAGTAGGCAGTCTTTAGAAGTCTCGCCAAGTCAGCCAACAAAGTGTCTCTTGCAGTTGCCATGAATGCTTCAACACTTTGCCTATCTCATTTCATCCTGCTATGCGATTTTCATGCGCAGCACAGAGATCCGTCAGCAATTTTTAGATTTTTTTAAATCCAAAGGACACGAAGTCGTTGCCAGCAGCCCGTTACTGCCACATGACGACCCAACTCTATTGTTTGTCGTAGCTGGCATGGTCCAGTTTAAAGACGTTTTCACCGGCAAAGAAAAAAGATCTTATACGCGTGCAACAACCAGTCAAAAATGCGTTCGAGCCGGCGGCAAGCATAACGACTTAGAGAACGTCGGTCGAACCGCCAGACATCATACTTTCTTTGAGATGCTAGGCAATTTTTCGTTCGGCGACTATTTCAAACAAGATGCCTGTACTTACGCTTGGGAATTTTTAACAAAAGTTTTAAAAATGGATCCCAGCAAACTATTTATTACTGTGTTTGGTGGAGAAGGAGAGTTACCAGCTGACACAGAGACCGAAGAAATTTGGAAAAAAATAGGCGTTCCTGCTGCTCAAATTAGTCGCAAAGGCGCCAGCGATAATTTTTGGTCTGCCGGTGATACAGGTCCTTGTGGACCTTGCACAGAAATTCATTATGCTCGTGCCGAAGGCGAAGATGAAGGCGACCGGATGATGGAATTCTGGAACCTCGTGTTCATGCAATATGAACGCAAAGCCGATGGTTCTCTCATACCCCTCCCCGCTCCTAGCGTAGACACAGGCATGGGGCTCGAACGCATCTGTACGATTTTAAATAATTTGCCCAGCAACTATGAGTGCGACCTATTAAAACCACTGGTCAATGCTTGCGCTCAAAAATCTGGCAAGATTTATCATGGCTCAGACTCTGAAGATGATGTTTCTATGCGTGTGATCGCCGATCACAGCAGAGCAACAAGCTTCTTAATCGCTGATGGGATACTCCCCAGCAATGAAGGCCGAGGCTATGTTTTAAGACGCATCATGCGTCGCGCAATTAGACATGGCGCTAGGCTTGGGTTTGATAAGCCATTTTTTCATGAAATCTGTGATTTAGTCGTCAAACAATACGAATCTATTTATCCAGAACTAGCACAGGCCAGAGCTCTGCTCTCAAAAGTTGTTTTGCAAGAAGAAGAAAGTTTTAGACGAACGCTTAATCGAGGTTTAGAACTCTTTGAACAGGCTATCACAGGCTTAAATGGTGGTGACAGCTTAGATGGTGCGGTTGTTTATAAACTTTATGAAACTTACGGATTCCCACCTGATTTAACAGAAGTTCTCGCAGAAGAAAAAACCCTCAATATCGATTGGATTGCTTTCGAAAAAGCTCAAAAGGCACATGAGAAAGCCTCTTCGAGTGATTTGGGCTTATCTGGCATTGCCGATACTTACAAAGAACTGAGTGAGAAATTTGGGCCCACTGTTTTTGCAGATAGAGAGATTGCTCAAGTAGAAGTGATTGCTATTCTAGGCGATGAGATTTTTCTGAAATCTACGCCGTTTTATGCTGAATCTGGCGGCCAAGTTGGCGACACAGGATATCTACAAAACAGCAAAACCAGAGTTCGCGTCCTAGACACCAAAAAGATAGCTGGGCTTCATGTTCACCAAGTTGAGATTCTGTCTGGAACAGTTTCTGTCGGAGACAGTTTTGAAGCCATCGTAGACTGGGAACGCCGTGAACAAATTCGCCGACATCACTCTGTTACACACTTGTTACACAGTGCTCTCAGGCAAAAATTCGGTGAGCATTTAACTCAAAAAGGTTCTTTGGTAAGCGCTGATAAATTGCGATTTGATTTTTCGCACTTTGAAGCCATCACACCGAGTCAAATTCTTGAAATTGAAAATCAGGTCAATAATTGGATTTTAGAAAACAAACCTGCTCATACAGAAATCATGCCTATTGCTGAGGCTAAACAAAAAGGCGCCATGGCCTTGTTTGGTGAAAAATACGGGAACGAAGTGCGCGTCGTAGATATAGGGCCACATTCCACAGAACTCTGCGGCGGAACTCATGTTGGCAGAACGGGCGACATTGGATCTTTCAGAATTACTGCTGAAGGTCCGCTGGCTGCAGGCATTAGACGTATTGAGGCTGTCGCGGGCCAAAGTGCGCTTGCTTATGCACAACAGGACCGCATGACGCTGGGTACGCTCTCAAAATCTCTGGGAGTTTCAGGAGCAGGCTTATCCGAACGCGTAAATTCTCTCCTGACAGACTTAAAAGATGCGCGCAAACAGCTTGAACAGTTGCAAAGTAAAGAATCTTCTCACAAAGCCTCCTTATTGGTCTCTAAAGCCAAAACAATCAAAGGCGTCCAAGTAATCTGCGAAAAGCTAGAAAACTTAGATCCCAAATTATTACAGAGCTATGCAGACGAACTACGAAATCATTTAAAGTCAGGAATGGTCGTCTTGGGACTCAAAACGGCTGCTGACAAATGCAGTATTTTAGTAGCGTTAACTCCTGATCTTGCTTCCAGATTTCATGCAGGGAAATTAGTTGCAGAGCTTGCCAATATTGTTGGAGGGAAAGGCGGCGGCCGACCTGATTTTGCACAAGCCGGTGGAACAAAGCCTGAAAAACTAGATGAGGCCTTGAGGCAGATTGAATCTCTGCTTTAGTAAATATCTTTTTTAGAAGGAACAAAGCCTTTTGGGGTCATGTAACCAACGACATATGGCGATACTGGGGCTTGAGCTGTCTGTTGTGAGTAAAAATGCTGAGAAGACAATTCAAACCAACCGGGTTTGCCTTCAGAAGATAAGACTGCATCGCCTAATATCTGACTCGCTGGCACAAACCGGCTTCCTTCAAAGTGGCCTTTGACATAAAAATGTTCAGGTTCTTGGGCATGAGCTTCTTTGAGCTTGCTGTCTTCAATTTTGTAATACATGTTTCCCACAATGCTCTTAGCTTGGTTTTTATTTCTTGAACAATTTATTTTAGGCATACGACTAAAAGCTGATGTTCATAATCTTCGCTGCCTTTATTCTTGCCGCGCCTCAATTGCACGCTCAGTTCTACGACAACGCTAAAGGTTCTCCACTCGTAGCTTTGCTCGAATCAGCTCAGAAATCTATCAAGATTGAGATTTATGAGATGAACGATGAAAAAGTTCTTACTGCCCTCAGTGAAGCACTTGACCGAGGTGTTGAAGTCAGCATTGTTCAAGAACCAAACCCCTTACAATCACCCTGTCAAATTTTCACTCAAATCAGTACACATGATAACCCTGTTTGTAAAAATCAGAAAAAATTAGTGGCGGCTGTCAAAAATCATGGTGGAAAATATGAGGCTTTTAATAAAGTTGAACTCTGTGGAATCGAAGGAAAATCTTGTTTTCAGCATGGAAAAATAGCGCTGATTGATGACCACACAGCCGTGATCAGCACAGGAAATTTCAATGACAGTAATTTATGTGATCTGGATCAATCTCCAGATGTCTGTAATCGAGATTACAGTTTTGTGACAAACGATCAGGAAATTCTTTCTGGATTAAACAGTTTTTTCGAACAAGATCTACTCGGAAAACGCTACGACCCTCTTTCACTCATGACTTCCACTCTCAAATCTAAATTAACAGTCAGCTCGATCTCTCTAGATAATATTCTTGAATTTATTGCTTCAGCAAAAAAATCGATTCAAATCCAGAACCAGTATTTGGAAGAACCCGCTCTGAACGAGGCTTTAATAAAAGCAGCCAAACGTGGCGTACAAGTAGAAGCCATGGTCAGTGATGTATGTAACTTCCAAAAACCTTCTCCAGGAAAACATGCGCAGATTACAGAAACTTTCACGGGATTTGATAAAGCAGGAATTTCTTCACGTCTGTTTAACAAAAAACATCTCATTAATGGAAAACCCGGATATCTACACGCCAAAGCAATTGTGGTCGACGGTCAATATGCCTGGGTAGGCTCTATGAATGGTTCAACAGAATCTGCAACAATGAATCGAGAATATGGTATTTATTTTGAACAACCGAGATGGGTTTCTCAGCTCTCAAAAATCATGAAGGCAGACTATGAAGATCCAACAGCTCAAACCTGGGAACAAAGCCTGAGGTGCCAGAGTTGAAGTTTCATGCACAGATTTTGTTTCATATTACTCCTCAGCGTTAACGCTTTCGCCGATTATTCTTGGGTCCAGGTCACAGACACTGGTTTCGCCACTCGCTTAATTACAACAGCCCAAGCATGCCCTGCTTCTATGACTCTCCGGGCTGCCGCTTCTGAAGCGTTTCCTGTAACGGTCTGTGAATCGCCTCTAACCAATATGGCTCCTGGCATAGGCCCTGTTGCAATACTTGGAGACACAGGATGCCGTATCGAAGTTAAAGATGGAAAACAAGATATTCAAGATTGCGTGAATCAGTGGCTCTTCGCGCAAATCATACAAAATATTGCAAGTTCAAAACCGTCGTTTGTGATTCACGTTGGCGATTATGTCTATCGAGAGAGTGCTTGCCCGGATGGCATATTGGGCTGCGCAAACTCACCCTATGGAGACAATTGGGCCACTTGGAAAATAGAATTTTTCGATTCCGCAGTGAATTTACTTTCACAGACAACTTGGCTTTTCATGCGTGGGAATCACGAGTTATGCAGTCGAAATGCTCAGGGCTGGTTTCGATTTTTAGATCCGCATCCCTACACTGGCATTTGCTCAGATTATACAGAGCCTTACTTAGCTAGCTACGCAGGACTCAATTTGATTGTCGTAGACAACAGTGCAGCAGAGGATTCAACAGCAGAGATCTATGCGAAACAATTTGAACTCACCAAAAGCCTTGTTAAAGAACGCAATTGGAACAAAGCCTGGTTATTACTCCACGAGCCTATCTGGGGAGCCAATGTTCATAAAAAAATACTCAAAACTTTCAGCCCCACCATGCAAGAAGCCTTTAAATCAGCTCCCTCTGAAGTTGAGCTTGTCTTATCAGGTCATGTGCACTTTTTTCAGACCGTAAGCTTCAATGATCATTTGCCAAACCAAGTGATCGTCGGAACAGGCGGCGTAGAGCTCGACAAATGGAAATCAGATCTCTCTGACGTTGTTTTCCCTGGCAGAAGCAATGCACAAATAAAATCACTCTCGCAATTTGGACATGTCCTATTAACACAAACTTCTAATGGTCATGCCTTTGATTTCGTAAGCTATGACTCCACTCGCTCTATCGTGAGTTCAGGCTTTAATAACCCCGGCCCAGATTTTGCAATCGCTTCGATGAACCATTCGTTGTGATCATCTGGATCCAGTAAAACTTGGGTGACTCGGTAAGTCAGCTCTGACTCTTTTTTAATACGCGTATAGACAGGCAATCTGGCACTGGCGTCACATAAAATGCAATTATATTGAGCATAATAACTTGTTAGCGCTGGCTCGTAATCAAAATCAGCAATTAATTCAGCCTCTTCGTAGTTTTTCTGTGAAAGCGCTTTGACTAATTGGTGCATAAGGGCTCGAACTTCAGCTGTGAATTTCTTCTCATCAAAAACCCAAACAGGCTGAGATGTGATTGCTGTAGCTTTTGGTTTCAGCATCTGCTCCCATTCGGCAATCAAACTTGAATCTGTCTGGGCCAGAAGCGTTTTCAGATAAGCCGCGATATCATAAAAGGCATCGTTCTTATAAGTATCAGGAACTGTTTGAACCAATGTTTTATAAACTAAAGACAAGTAACGAAGCAAAACTCCTTCGCTGCGCTCAAGACCATAGTCTTTAATATATTCGTTAAAAGAACTGAGGCGTTCGAACATCTCTCTGGCAATAGATTTTGGCTGAATATTATCGCCGGCTACCCAGGGGTGTTTATCTTCGAAAGCATTAAAGCTGTCATAGATGAAATCACGAAGAGGTTTGGGATGTTCAATTTTTTCAAGCTCAGCCATGCGCTCTTCATATTCCAAGCCTTCAGCGCGCATCTCAGCCATTTTAAGCGTTTTGAGTTTGTCGATTTGGCGCATCAAAATTACTTTTGGGCTCTCCGCAATAGATTCAACAAGACTCAGTAAGTTTAAGCCATATTCTGGGTCTGTCTCATCCAGTAAACTTAATGCATGCAGCAAATAAAGCGAAAGCGTATGATGCAACGAGAAATCATGCTGTAACGTCTCGTTAATCACCAATCTGGAGCCCGTCACACGATTTACCACAATAGAAACCAAGCCTGCATGAATCAGAGATTTTAGCAAAACAGCAGCTTGTTTTCGATGTTTCGATTTGTTTTTCGAAGTCTCATGACTCACGGCAATTAATCTTACCAACTCTTTGTAGCCAGGGTTCGAATTACCCATATGTGCTTGCAACAGTGTCATGATCAAGCCATGCGAGACAGAGAATCTAGAGATTAATGGCTCAGGTGGGTAGTCTTTCAATCTTTGAAAAGTCTTTTCGTCCCAGTTCACATAATTGGCCGTCGGAGCTGATTTCTTGACGATTTTCTTTTTGAGTTTAGGGTCCGCTCCAAATCGATTTTCTTGGCGTTTATTTTCGATCACATGTTCAGGCGCTTGACACAAAACGCTGCCCTCTTCGTCAAACCCCTTTCTGCCTGCACGGCCTGCGATTTGTTTAAAATCTCTAACACTTAAGATACCTGTTTTAAGACCATCGAATTTGCATAGCTTCGTGAACAAAACGCTTCTAATCGGTATGTTCACACCCACTCCAAGCGTGTCGGTACCCATGATAATTTTAAGCAAACTCGTTTGAGCCAATTTTTCGACCAAGAGCCTATATTTCGGCAAGATACCGGCGTTATGCAATCCAATACCGTGGCTCAAATAACGCCGCATTTCCTTTCCAAACGGCGTGTCAAATCGAAAACCTTCAAAATAAGTTTCTATTTTTTTCTTGTCTTCTTTCGAACTAATATTCACGCTCATGGCATCTTGAGCTTGTTCTACGCATTCACGCTGCGTAAAATTGACCACATAAATGGGGTATTTATTCGAGCTAATTAGCCCAGCCAGCGTTTCGTGAATCGGCGTTTCACAATAAGCATAATCTAATGGCACCGGTCGTTCAGAACTACTTACAACGACTGTTTCTTGACGGGTCAAATCTTCTAGAACTTGTTTAATAAAACTAGGATCACCGAGCGTCGCCGACATCAGCAAAAATCGGCTTTTAGACAGGATCAACAAGGGCAACTGCCAAGCAATGCCGCGTTCTGGATCAGAATAATAGTGAAACTCATCCATTGTCACATAGTCAACATCGCAATCAGCGCCGTTTCTAAGAGCTAAATTAGAAAGAATTTCGGCTGTACAGCAAATAATCGGCGCGTCTTTATTCACACTGGCATCACCCGTCATCATGCCAATATTTTCGGGCCCGAAAATTTCACACAGCGAAAAAAACTTTTCGCTCACCAAAGCTTTAATAGGACACGTATAAAAAGACCGTTTGCCTTCTTGCAACGCTTTAAAGTGCATCGCCAAAGCGACAACAGATTTACCTGAGCCCGTAGGCGTATTCAGAATCACATTGTTGCCACTCATGACCTCTAAAATGGCTTCTTCTTGGGCTGGATAGAGCGTTATCTTATCGCCAACGATTTTTTCTAAAAAAGCATCTAACATGTTGGCTCAAAATAGCATATGCAAGGCGTTCATGCGCCTCCTAATTCTAGCCTTCGCGTTTTTTGCTCATGCGGAAATCATTGACCGTATTGTTGCCATCGTGAACAAAGAGCCTATCTTGTCCAGCCAGGTTAAACCAGGTCACGACATAGAAACCCTGATCGACGACGCTGTGATCGCTCAAGAAATCAGGAAATTAGGTCTCGATCCTTCCGAATCAGAGATCGACTCCGCGATTTCGAATATTATGACGCAAAACAAGATGACGCCGACAACTTTTGAAGCCGCTTTAAAAGAGAATAACGGCATGAATATGCCAGAATATCGAGAATTTTTGCGCAAACAATTTTTCAAAAGAAACTTGATCCAAAACAAGGTCAAAAATAGAATTTCTGCAAAAACAGGCTCAGAAGTTCGCGTACAAGCCGAACAAGCAGTATTTAAAACCGAACCAGAAGCCCTTCAAGCATCGAAAGACCCTCATACTGTCTTTCAAAGCTTGGGTACAATCTCGAAAGAAGACCTGGTGCCTGCATTTGCCAAAACTGTATTCTCCCTTAAAGAGGGAGAAACTTCGAAACCTTTAAAATCTCCTCAAGGATTTATCTTAATCAAAGTCAAAAAAAGATTTGAAATCCCCCTTGAGAAAGTTGACAAGCAACGATACGACCAAGAACTTGAAACGGCTTTTAAGCGTTATGTGAAAGAACTACGGGCATCAGCCTATATTGAGAGAAAGTGAGTGAATATGAAGGTTGCGCTCTTTTTTGACGGAAAAAATTTTTACTCTGGTTGGCGCGAAGCAGCCAGAGGCAGACGCATCGACTTTGCCAAACTTTCCGAATGGCTTGTTACCAAAGCGAAAGGTTCTTCGCTCTGGGGTGCGTATTACTACACGGCAGTTGAAGATACAGGACTCTCAACGACCGATGCTCAACAAAAACTATCTGGTTTTCTAGACATGCTAGAAACACAACCCGGCTTCTTTGTACACACTTTCAAACGCAAAGTGGGATCTCTCGCTTGTCAAGAATGCAGCACAGAGAATCGCTACTCCATCGAAAAAGAAGTGGACACGAGCATGGTCGCCCATATGGTGCGTCTTGCAGCTGTCGACGCCTACGATGTACTTGTTCTCATGTCAGGCGATGCTGACTATGCACCTGCCATCGATGCCGTTCGTGCACTTGGCAAGCAAGCCTATATTGCAAGCTGGGGCGGAACAGGCGTCAGTAAACGCATTCGCAATGTCGCTTTTGATCACATCGATATGCTCAATGGAATTTCTTTCTTTGAGCGTGAGATGACCGATGAAGATCTCTATGCAGATTATCTTGATCCAGACGATGTAGTCACAGAAATAGCTGAAGTCACCGGCGATGAAGCCATGGATGCCTTCTTAGCAGAATTAGAACAAGCGCAAAGCAAGTTCAGCGGTGGTTATGTAGGCTTGGGTTATTTCTTAACACGCTGGCGTTCTACCCACTTAGATACAACTCCAGATGTACGCAGACGAGTCTTAGATAAGTTACTGGCAGAAGGGTTTGTAGAAACTTACAATGCGCCTGACGGAGCTTTGGCCATTCGAGTCTCTGAACGCGTAGCTAATGCAATCTAGTTGCATTAAGGGTTGATCAAACCTTTAAAGTCCCCTAAAGAAACGATTCTTATGTTTAAAATCGTTTTTTTAATGGGGCTTTTTGCTTTCTATAGTCATGCTGAATCAGTCGAGTCGCTTGAAGAGCGTATTGAGAAGTTAGAAGACAAAGTCAATGCGCCGCAGCTTAGGTCCAACCTATTTAATCCGGGTATGACGGTATTCGGCAACTCTTTCGTTTGTGGGGGTAAAGGCTGTGAGAGGCCTTTTACCTTAAGAGAAATCGAATTAGATTTGAGAGCCAGTATTGACCCTTGGGCCGATGGGGTGGTTATTCTCGCTTTTGAACCTCATGGAGAACATGCTGCTGTCGAAATCGAAGAAGGCTATGTGGTACTCAAAAAACTGCCTATTCTAGATGATGCCCCTTTGGGACTGACACTCAAAATCGGACATTATTTGCAACCTTTTGGGCGCTTTAATCAGATTCACACCCATGATCTTCCACAAATTAATCAGCCAGCTGCTGTTAAAGCATTTTTATACGGTGATGGTCATGCTCACACTTTTGGTCGAACCGGTATTTCAGCAGAGTTTTTCATCCCAACACCCGGTGAAACCAATTCACTCAGATTAAATTTAAATCTAATTAATGGCGGTGGACTCGGCTTTGAACAGATCCAAAAATCGCAAATTCCTGCGGGTCTCGCACACATGACTTGGTTTTGGGACTTAGCTTTAGAGCACGATCTCGAAGTAGGCCTCTCTACTTATTTAGAAAATAATCCAGGCAAAGCTCTTCTACAACTTTACGGCACCGATATTAACTACAAATGGCGGCCCTATAAGCAGGGAGAAAAAAAATCTCTCTTAATTGGTGGCGAGTTTTTTGTCGCTAATGGCAAGAAAGGCAATGCCGGTTATTGGCCTCTTGGCGGATTTGTTTGGACGCATTATCAAATCAACCAATGGTTCTATCCTGGTCTTCGCTACAGCTACTATCAAGGTGTTGGCAAACAAGATAACCCAAATCACAGCATTGGGGCTTTTTTGACCTACTACACAACCGAATTCCTGCGCCTCAGAGCAGGCTACGAATGGGATAATTATAACCAAAACAAGGTCCTGCTCGAAATCAACTTTGTCATGGGATCGCATCCTGTTGAACCATATTGGGTAAATCGATGAAAAAATTAGTTTTACTGTTTTTGCTTTCTCAAGTTCTATGGGCCTTGCCGATTAAAGTCGTCACCACCCTACCCGTTTTAAAAAATATTACCGAAGAAATTGGCGGTTCCAGAGTTTCAGTGCAAAGCCTGGCCGAACCGAGCCAAGATGCCCACTTTGTACAGCCAAAACCCACTTTCATGAAGAAAGTTCGTGAAGCTGATTTATTTATCGAAGTCGGCTTGGAACTCGAACTTTGGGGTCAGAAAGTTATTGATAGTTCAGGAAATCCTAAAGTTCAGATTGGACAACCCGGCAGAGTTTTTGCCTCTGCAGGCGTTCCTACAATAGAAATTCCAACTGTCTTGTCGAGACAACTGGGTGACGTTCACCCCTATGGAAACCCACATATTTGGCTTGACCCCGTATTGGTCAAAAAAATGGCTAAAAATATCGCAGCTGGCCTAACCGCTGTCGACTATGAAGGCAAAGCAATTTACGAGAAAAATCTCAAAGCGTTTCAAAACAAAATCGATCAGGCTTTGGTTGTTTGGGAGAAAAAAGCAAAGTCTATTTCCAACAAAAAACTCGTTACTTATCACAGAAGCTGGAGCTATTTTGCGAACCGATTTGGGTTCGAAGTGTTAGGCCAAATCGAAGTCAAGCCTGGCATCCCCCCTACTCCAAAACACCGCGATGAGATTATTTTGCTCATGAAAGAAGCCGGCGTTAAGACAATTTTAGCCGAGCTCTTCTACGACAGAACTCCTTCTGAGTATGTTTCTAAGAGAACAGATGCGAAAATCGTGCAAGTACCCATCGATGTTGGCGCTATACCTGAAGCGAAAGACTATTTTTCGCTGATTACCTATATTTTAGAGAAGCTGTCTTAGCAGACCACCTTTAAGATAATTTTTCACAAATAACACCGAAAATCATCATAAACAAAAAATCACCCGTAGAGATGGCCCTTGCTGCCGCCCATGAGCTTACTTCGTAATTAAAATCAGAAACCATTTGACATGAATCTGTACAGATATCTTTCATCGTGGAGATAACGCTCGCAATGGCGATTATATTGATAAGCACTGGACTGAGATGCCAAAGCAGTAAAGTCGTTGAGCGCTTATCATCAGCAATAACCATCGCGTATGAAAGAAGAGCTAGTTCAACCGCTGTTACGGCAGAGCCAATATACGCTATTTCCGTCACAGTTTCCAAAGCACTGGATAGTTTGCCTTGGGCAATGCTTTCTTGTGGTGTCGCGACAGGTGCTTGTCTTTGCTCAGCACTCATTTTAACGATACTGTTTGTGAATAAGGCAGAATAAACAGCACTTACCAACGAAGGCAGCAGGGTTATAATTGCTGTTCTTGTGCGATATTGCACAGGGCTTACGGCCTCAGCCACGAAAGACGTCAGAACAACGATGAGAATAATATAAATTCGCATTATGTTCTCGCTCTTCCAAAACCAATCGGCATTCCAGCCGCAAATACATGCGTCATTATTGAAGCTAAGATAGCTTGACCATATAGAAACGCGCTGGAAGGATCCTGGGATATTCCGCCAGGCATCGTTTTGATGGCAGCGAGAGTCAATACAGCATCGGTCACTGAAATCGTTAGATATATTACAGTTATTAGATTTTTTTCTTGGCAAGAAAGAAGTGCCATACATGTCGAAAAACTTAAAAAGGACAGTGCCGCACTACCATAAGCAAGAGAGAGCGCCGAGTCTATTTTCTCAGATTCTTCATCCGCATTGCATTTAACGAGTTCTATAGATTTGGCAAGCATCCAAGAAGCGAACATATTGGCAGGGGCGAATATCGAGGTCATATGAATTACAAACCAAGGAGGCCGTGCTCCTGCCTGTGTCGTGCTAAGAAGCAGCATTATAGCGATGATTTTATAAAATTTCAATGTTTCATCCGATTGGCAAAGATATGAGGTAACAAAAAATGATGCAGGATAAAGCTCAGGATTAATATGGATGGGCAATAGACAATTAGATTAAGCATTTTAGAGCCTGTATAAATGAGTTGAGCAGAAACCTGTTGATGGGTCTTGTTAAACAAATTGATCACTCGTTGTTCTTCAAGGCTGTTTGGTTCGCTTCCGTTATTAGAAAAGAAACCTAAAAATCTTTTAGCACTTCGACGACCGCCTTCAGATACAAAAAAGTTACTATCTTGTCGAGTCTCTTCATAAACAAGTATACTCATGTTTTGTGTAGGACTAGGAACGAGATCCACTGATTGATTCATCCATGTCACAAACTGCTCAGCATATCGATCGTTGACAATAAAAATACCATAAGTGACATTGCTCAGCATAAAACTAAATTGCTGCGTCAGCGTTGCAGCATGCAGGTTCGTCACGAAAACATTCAGAAAGATCAAAAGCCATCGAAGTTTCATCTCAGACCACCTTCGTCGTCGTATATGTCTTGGCTTTTTATGCTTTGCAATAACGCTTTTAGGCTTTAATCAAATTCCATAGCTTCTTCTTAAGCTCTTCTATACCCTGCCCTGTAACAGCTGAAATTTCCATGACAGGGATTTTTTTCTTTGTAAAAGTAGATTTATTAGCCTTGGCATTGGTATCTAGTTTCGTAAAAACAACGATTTCAGGCACTTCCATCAAGGCTGGGTTAAAATTCTCAAGCTCTTTACGAATAATCTGATAACGTTTCCAGAGATCTTCACCGGGTTCTATCAAGTGACAAAGCACCCGAACGCGTTCCAAATGTTTTAGAAATCTAAACCCAAGGCCAACGCCCTGAGAAGCGCCTTCTATCAGGCCTGGAATATCTGCCATGACAAAGCTGTCGTTCTCGTGCACCCGAACAACACCAAGCTGTGGCGTTAAAGTGGTAAACGGATAATCCGCGATTTTAGGCCTTGCAGCACTCATACTCGACAGCAAAGTAGATTTACCGGCGTTTGGGAAACCTAATAAACCAACATCCGCCATAAGCTTGAGACTGAGTTTTAAGTTTTTCTCTTCGCCAGGCAGGCCTGGTTTAGCAAATTCAGGTGCTTGTCTGGTAGGCGTCTTAAAGCGAGTATTACCCCAACCTCCAGAACCACCTTTGCAAATAAATTCACGTTGTCCATGAGTAATAAAATCGGCGACTAATTCACCTGAGTCAGCATCAAAAATTTGGGTTCCAATAGGAACTTTGGCGATAATATCTGCACCAATGGGTCCATATTTGTTTTTAGACTGGCCGTTTTTTCCATTTTCGGCTTCTAGTTTAAAAACATAGTGATAATCTAAAAGTGAGTGCAGGCCTTCGTCGGCTTCAATAATGACATTGCCACCATTGCCACCATCACCTCCAGCAGGACCACCCATAGGGATAAATTTTTCACGGCGCCAAGAAACACAACCATTGCCGCCATCGCCTGCTTTGGCATAAAGTTTAACTTCGTCAACAAATCTCATATATT
This sequence comes from Myxococcaceae bacterium, assembly GCA_037134495.1. GTDB lineage: Bacteria > Myxococcota > UBA727 > UBA727 > JABDBI01 > AER2-1. Next base: position 1,451 of record JBAXMC010000021.1, on the reverse strand, counting down.
TTTTGCAACTACTACTCTTGCGGGACGAACCAAACGCTCGTGCAAGAAATAGCCTTTTTGATATTCCACAATAACTTGACCTGCGGGCACTGAAGCATCAACTTGCTCAGCCATGGCTTCGTGCTTAGTTGGATCGAACTGTTCACCTAGAGCTTTAAAACTTTTAACACCATGACGCCCCAAAACATCTTCGAATTGCTTCAAAACCATTTTGACGCCTGTCACAATAATATTCTCATCTTCTGGTTTAACCGCCAACAAAGCTTGTTCAAGGTGGTCTATGACAGGCAGCAAGTCACGCAGGAGAGACTCACTGGCAAAGCGAACCGAAATTTGCCGATCTCTTTCTGAACGTTTTTTAAAATTTTCGAACTCAGCAGCGAGTCTTAATAATTGCTCTTTGATCTGCTGTTCAGATTCCTGGATTTGCTCTTCTACTTGTTCGATTTCTGGATTTTCATTTTCGCTCATAGGGCCTACACTGTAAGCACATAGGCCTTATGCGTCAATGGCGCAGCTTTTTGAAAAAGGTCTTCAATAAATCACCTGATTCTTCTTCTAAAACACCAGAAAGCGTTTCAAATTGATGATTTAAACGACCCTTAGTTTCTTTAGCCGCATACACGATTCTATCCAGACGGGCATTAACCAATGCTCCGGCGCACATAGGACAAGGCTCAAGCGTCACATAGAGTGTACAGCCTGTCAAACGCCAGCGCTTTAGGTTTTGAGAGGCCTCTTTGATAGCAAGCATCTCAGCATGCGCTAAAGGGTCATGGTCGATTTCTCTGCGATTAAACCCACGACCCACAATCTGGCCATCATAGACCACCACAGCTCCAATAGGTACTTCACCCAAATCAGCTGCCTGCTTGGCTAATTCGAGGGCTTCTCGCATCCATTGTTCTTGGGTTAGTTGCTTATCTATCAAAATATACCTACAATAATCTTATCATGCTTAGTTTTGGGATCATCATACTCAGTTTGCTGATTCTGGGAATCCTGCTCAGTCTCTTATTTCCAATCGCTGGAACCTGGGAACGCGTCTTTGAAGCCGGCCAAAGTATCTGGGATCGTGAGCGCATTGTATTTAAACAATTTGGTTTTGTCATAATCGGCCAGCAAGTAGTCTCTGGAGGCGTTCAAAAATTCTTTGGCCTTGCTTTAGGACCTTCTATTTGGCTCAGACGCAGAGACTTTGGAGTTCAAGCGCTCATGCATGAAGGTTTTCCAGAACCTATCGCAAAAATTGCACAAGGCCGGGTTTTGCTGCATCTTAGTCTCAAACTTTCAGCGGATCGGCTATTTCTGAAAGGTTATGCCACTCCGATGAAAGTAGAATTCTATGAAGATGGTTCTGGTATCAAAAGCATTCACCCAGTTGAACCTGCCCTGCGAACCTATCGCAAAACCGAACTCACACCTGTTCAGCAACCTAATTTAGCAGGGGG